>JAZULG010000189.1:0-13786 GCA_045603005.1 Acutalibacteraceae bacterium | reverse complement strand
GGTGTAAGATGCTCGGCCTCGTATCGCGCATCCTCACAGGTTGTTTCCTCGCTGAGCATGGAAAGAACCTTGTCAAGCTCAAGGGCTTTAAAATGCTTGTTCATTTTTTCATCTCCTTTCAGAGATTTCTCATTGTTTTATAAAAATCCAGTGTTTTATACTGTTTGAAGGTGAGGGACCTGACGTATCTTTCCGTGATTGCACCGAGAGCGGAAAGACTTTCCTCACCGAGAATGAAGCTGTAAATTTTTTCGGGTGTACTGAAGCATATATGCCTGATTGCATAGAGTATGCCGGGAGTGAGCCTTACTGCATCGGAATCCGTGTTGCAGCCTTCACAGTAAAGAGTACCCTTCTTAGGATTGAAAAACATACTGCCTTTTTCATACTCTCCGCAGATGTTGCAGCCTACTACAGCGGGCATAAAGCCTGCGATACAGCAGAAACGAAGCTCAGTGACGGCTTTTATGAGAAGGTCGCTCTTTGATGTACCGCAAAGAAGATGCAGTGAGTTGAGAAGCAGGGAGAGAAACTCGTCACTTTTTTCCTCCTTGGGAGAAAAATCTCTTGCCAGCTCTGCAAGATACTGAGCAAGAGACAGACTTGTTATATCGTTTCTCAGATTAAAGAAAACCTGCTTAGGGGTAGCCTCTTTTATGATATATACGTCCTTTTTGGTTTTATCGATGGTATAGTCCGCATAGCAGAGCAGGTCGGTGGCGGAAACGTTTTTATTTTTCGGATTTCTGCCTCCGTTGACAAAGGCCTTGATAAGACCTTTGTCTCTTGTCAGAACAGTTACAAGTCTGTCCTGCTCACCGGTTGTCTGTTCACGGATTATTATACCGTCCGTCATTACCGTCATAATTGAAGTCCTCCAGATTAGGGTCATCGGCATATATTTCCTCTGCGATTTCCGCTGAGTCCTCATAGCCTGATGCTCTTCTGTATTTAAGGTAATCGGCAATCTTGCCGCTTTTCAGAAAGTTTTCCCAAAGTTCATGCTTATCCATATTTCTGCCTCCAAGATAGTCTGTAATATTTATACTCATATCTTATGCAGAAATTTGGCGGGAATACGGGAAAAATATTTCAATGCGCAATTCGCAATGTATCAGTCCAAACCGAAATTATGTATCAGTCCCTCTCTGTTACGCCAGTCCTCCTTGACCTTTACCCAGCACTGGAGATTGACCTGACAGGAGAAAAACTTTTCCATATCCTGACGGGCATAGGTGGAAATACGCTTGAGGGTGGCACCCTTTTTTCCGATGATGATACCCTTGTGGCTTTCCTTTTCACAGTAAATGGTTGCTTCAACGTCCATAAGGTCCTTGTCTGAGCGCTCACGCATTTTTTCTATGGCAACGGCAACGCCGTGAGGAATTTCCTTATCTAAAAGACGAAGCATCTTTTCACGTACTATTTCAGAAGCGATAACCCTTTCGGGCTGGTCAGTAAGAGTATCCGCAGGAAAGAAATGCTCCGAGGGGAAGGCAAGAGCCGTAAGCTCACCGAGAAGTGCATCAAGACCGTCGCTTTTTGCCGCGGATACGGGTACGACAGCAGTAAAATCAAAAAGAGCGGTAAGCTCGGAAATTCTGCCTATAAGCTGTGTTTTATCCTCAACTGTATCAATCTTGTTTATTGCGAGAATAACGGGCATTTTTTCCTTTTTAAATTTCTCTATAAGCTCAAGCTCACTTTCCTTGAGCTCACCTGCAGGCTCAACAACGAAAAGGCAGGCGTCAACGCCCGAAATACTGTCGCCGACGGCTTTAATCATTTTTTCGCCGAGCTTGGTTTTTGGTCTGTGAAAGCCGGGAGTATCGGTGAAAACAAGCTGAATGTTATCCTTTGTAAGCACGCCCATAATTCTTGTTCGTGTGGTCTGGGGCTTATCGGACACGATGGCGATTTTCTGACCGAGCAGGCGGTTGAGTATTGATGATTTGCCAACATTGGGCTTACCTACTATTGCAATAAAAGCGGTTTTATTTTCTGTCATATGGTACCTTCCTTAGTATTCGCCGTCAGCGGCATATATAATATAGTTAGTGTATCCTGCTTTGGTGATTGCTGAAATGTATTTTGAAGAATATTCGTCTATGCTTATAACGGGGATAAACTCCTTGTCGGGATTGCTTGCTTTGATAAGAGCAAGCAGTGAAAGCATAGAAGAAAACTTTGATTTTTTATCTACGGTATAGCCCGGCTCCCTTACGGAAAGGTCAGCGGTGAAGCCGTGATAATCAGCATCGGCGAGAGAGCCTGAGTAAAGAGCCTCGTTACCGGTTACAGCATCGGTGGCTGTGTAACTCATAAGAATGAAGGCGTCCTTTGGCAGAGCCTCTTTCGTGTTGGTGAAAAGCATTCTGAGAGAATCGTTTCTGCTTTTGGGGGTTTCGCTTTCAAAAAAGGTTGCGGTTCCTACATTGTTACTGTCAGGGAAGCAGCAGTTTTCGAGAATAAAGCCCTTTATACCTAATGCGTAAAGCTCTTTCATAATGTCTGTAATATAACTCCTGTTTTCCGTGAGCGTGGGATCAAGCCAAGGCTTACCGCCGTTTTCGTCACTGCCGTCAAGCCAGTTTATGTCGGTGTCCATATATTTTACCGCAAGCTCCGGGCTTGAAACAGCCACTGCCTCATCACTGAAGCAATAAAGCTTTGCTATTACACTGAGACCGTTTTCTTTAAAAATATCCACGGCACCTCTTACGGTGTCATTATAGAAGGAGCTGCAGCGACCCTTGATGGCGTATTCAAGTGACGAAGAGTAATTCAGCTTTCCGTCGATGGTCTTGAAGGTGATAACTACGCTGTTGCAGTTCTTTTTTTCAGCCTCACGGACAAATTTTTTGAGTTGTTTTGTGTTTCCCAGGTATTCATAGGGCATATAAATTGCTCTTATACCTTCAGATTCAAGCAGACTTTCTCCGATTTCCGAGGGGGAGGCATCTGTAGGATCCGGATTGCTTTTCGATATTTCAAGACCCAAGGAAAGGATAAAAAATGAAAGACAGATAAGAAGAAAGCACAGAACGCAGGACAGGACCGATTTTAAAATGCCTGAGTAGCGGTTTCTGTTTTTCCTTCTTTTTATAGGGATGTTACCGGCGGGGTACTCCCTTGAAAAGGTATAATAGCTCTTTTTTACCCGCAGACGGTTATCCTCCTTCATACGGGCGCAAAGCTTCGAGATGATTTTTTTCATACTGACCTCCTGAAGGTGACGGTGTCACCTTAATCAAAGGGGATTTAAATGAACAGAGAGCCCCCGGAAATACTGCCCAAGGCAAGCGCTACAAATGAAATATAAATAAACAGAGCGGGAGTACCTCTGAAAAATGCAGGGATATGGGGGTTTGCGTTTAAGTGTATCATACCGCCTCTGATTATGAGAAGGGAAATGATATAGGCGATTCCTGCACCGATTGCAGTGCCGACGGCTTCGGAAAGAGAGCCGCCGCTTAAGGCGGGCATACTCAGCACGAGACTGTTGAAGGCGCAGAAACCGAGTGAATTCATATACTTCTTGTTTGCACCGAGAACAAACCTGCAGAAAAGTGCAGTCACAAGATATATGAAAACAAGAATCACAGTGTAGGCAAGAAAATCCTGAGCAGCACACCAAGGGATGATCCTTTTGAGTATAGGTGAAGCAAAGTGTCCCGATACGGAAAGAGAAAGACAGAAAAAGGTGATCCAGAAGCCGTACATTACAAGATAACGGGGCTTTCTTGCTCCTTTTATGCTTTCATCAACGGCGAGACTTCCGCTTAAAACCGTATTCTGAATAAGAGAGGTGAAAAGCGTAACGGAAAGCATCCGTAAAAAAATCTGAAGCATATTACCTGTCCTCTCCTTCCTGAATATCTCTTTGTCCCGTTCGAAGGGATATTATATCATAGTCATCCGAAGAATCGGAGACGGAATCCTTCTTTTTTCTTTTGCCGAGGCCGGGATCTCTTAAAGCAATTTTTTCGTTACAGCTTCTCATGGAGAAGGTGTCCGTCTGTTCATTGGGATAGAACCTTATCACAATTGCCTTGTGTGCGGCGGCGAGTAAGCCGAGAAGCAGAAAGGCGACGAAGGGGAGAGCACCGTTCGGTACGGAAGGTACCTCTTCGCTTTGACGGAACAGAGAGCCGTAGGTAATAAGCTCTCTCGCAGTGCCCACGATCAGAACTGCAGCTCCGTAGCCCACTGAGCTTGAAAAGGCATCCACGATACAGTGGCGCAGCTTGTTTTTGCAGGCGAATCTTTCACATCTTATAAATGTAAGTGCATTAACGGATAAAAGGTAGAAATAGAAAGGAAGTACCCTGCTTCCCTCTGAGGTCAGGGGTATTATAAAAGGCTCTGCAAAATATATTACCGCACTTCCCGTAAGGGCATACAGAGCGATGCGGATAAATCTGGGGAATCTTTTGAAAAGCAGTCCTGCAGCCGCTTCGTTTACAAGGAGGATTATACCTGCCGTAACAGCGAGTGCGAAGCTGTCACGGATGCTTGTTGCCGCACCGATAACTGCAAAAACACCTGCAGCCTGAGTGAGAAGGGGGTTATGAATGAAGGCGCCCTTGAAAAGCGAAAGACGGATTTTTTTTATGACTTTTCTGATTCTGTTCATCACTTTTCGCCTCCTTTTTCTTTTTCGGAGACGCATAGGGTTGTTTTCGCGGCTTTTTGCTTTTTGCTTATTTTCATAAGCTTGTTGCTGACTGTTTCACCTGTGAAGGCAGGCCAGATGCAATTCATTATAAGCACGGCGAAAACACTTGAGTCATATATATTACCGAAGTAGCGCAGAAGCATCGAAATTATTCCGCCGATAAAGCCGTAAATTATTGCCGACACGGGTCTTGAAGGCGAGGTAACAGGGTCATTTATAAGCATAAGAGATGTGAAAAGCATACTGCCGGCACACAATTCACATATAAGGCAGGTCAGAAGATCGGTGTTCAGTCTCGGAAAAAGACAGATAAATATTGCAGAGGAGGCAATAAAGCCGAAGGAGGGGAGCAGACTTTTAGGATTTCTTACAAGGCGGTAAAGAGCTGCGCCTATAAGTGCGCCCGGTATTGCAGTACCGATTGCACCGGGGAAATAGCCGGTCATAAGCCGGGATATACCGAAAAGGTTGAGCTTTAAACCGTTGCCCTCTGTGAGCATATTGAGAAGAGAGGTGCTTCTAAAGCCTTCTGCGGTGTAGGTAAACACCTCTTGCGGAAAAAGGGTAGCAACGATGCAGAAGCCTGCCGCCGCAGGAATAAAGGGCGCATTCCTTCCGTCCCCGAAGGGAAACTTTGCAACGCAAATCGCAAAGGAAGAGGCAAGAATACCTATATAAAGCGGTGCCGAGGCAGGTAAAAGCATAGCAACAAGCATACTTGAAGCAAATGCACTGAGATCACCGAAGCTTTTATTCTTGAGAATAAGAGAAAAGCACACGTATTCACTGATAACGCCGCCGAGAAGACAAGCTGCTGCCGTATAAAGAGCGGAAATACCGTTTATGAAAACGGACACGGCAAGAAGACCCGCCGAAAGAAGCAGGGTGTCCGCATTTGAGCTGATATATTCTTTTTTATTCAAAAGCTGTTTGTTTTTTACGCTTCTGTCCAAAGGGGAAGCCTCCTTAATTGGAAAATTTTTAGCGTTGAAAGGAAAAACCGAAAATAGTATTATAAAAGAGAAAGTGAGGTGCTGATGATGAAAATATCAGCCACGGGAAAAGAAACCACCGTAATAGAATTCAGTAAGGAGGAGCTTGAAGCCTGCCGCCTTACATACGAAAACATATCCCGAAACGCAATAAAAAGCAAAACTGCAATTTATGCCATAATAACCGAAACGGCAAAGCTTTCGGGTAACGAAAAAATTATTGACGAAAATACGGTTATAGACATTCTGCCCGATGGTGACGGCGGCTGTATCATTATACTAAACAATGTAGCCTGCACAAGAGAGGGGACGGAGCGGGCTGTTTTTTTCAGCGGGAGCATTGACTGCTTTCTCGATCTTGCTTCTTCTGTAAAGGGGAAGTGTGCTTCAAGCCTTTACGAAACCGATTCGGGCTATGCCTTGTATATTGAGGGAAAGCAGGACTTCTTAAGGCATTGCGGGGAGTTTGCCGACGCTTTTTCCTTTGATGAGATTTGTTACCGCCGACTTTGCGAATACGGAAGGCTTCTTATTAAAGGAAACGCCTTAGAAGTACTTGGCGGCACTGCTTCTGAGAAGTGAGATGGTTTCCTTCGGGTCCTCAGAGCCGAAAATGGCAGAGCCTGCAACGAGTACGTTTGCACCTGCCTTTGCGGCGGTTTCCACTGTTTTAAGGCTGATACCGCCGTCAACCTGAATATCCATATCAAGACCGCGCTTTGCACATTCCTCACGGAGCTTTACGATTTTGGGCATCATATCCTCCATAAAGCTCTGACCGCCGAAGCCGGGCTCAACTGTCATAACGAGTACCATACCCAGCTTGTCGAGATAGGGGAAAACCGCTTCGATTTCCGTACCGGGCTTTACTGCGAGGGCGGCAATTTTACCGCTCTCACGGATAAGGTCTATGGTTTCATCTATGGGAGAGTCTGCCTCAACGTGGAAGCAAATAAGGTCAGCTCCGGCTTTAATAAAGTCGGGGATATATTTTTTCGGATCGCTTATCATAAGGTGACAGTCAAAAGTGAGGTCGCTGCACTTGCGAAGACATTTTACAAGGGGAGCACCAAGGGTAATGTTGGGCACAAAATGACCGTCCATAACATCAATATGGAGCCAGTCTGCACCGCAGTTTTTCATATTTTCAAATTCTTCACCCATTTTTGAGTAGTCGCAGGAGAGAATAGACGGGGAAATTTTTATCATAATAAGCACCTCTTGAATGTAATTTAAATATTCATAGTATTATATCATACTACATAAGTAAAAATCAAGCAAAAGGAATAAGTAAGAGGTAATTCTTATAATGTGTTGAAAAATGTAAAAATAGGTGATATAATGTCAGAAAAATTACTCGGAGGAGAATTCTTATTATGATTTGTAAAAAATGCGGACGGGGGGTTCCCGACGGAAACAAGTTCTGCATATATTGCGGAAACAAGTTTGAGCTTTCTGATGTTACAGCGACAGACGGCTTTGCGGTTTACAGTGCATCGGCTCCTGCGGCTCAGCCTGTGACACCCGTACAGAATGCGCCCACACATACAGCTCCCGTACGAACGGCACCCGTACAAGCAGCACCTGTACAAGCAGCACCCGTACAAGCAGCACCCGACAACAATCTTGCAAGCACCGTAAATACTCTAGTATACCAGATGCAGAGTGAAAACAGAAAGAATAAGATTCTGCTTGTTATTATAGCAATTCTCGTTGTTGCCATTGCCGCAGGCGTAGGTGCATTCTTTGCTCTCGGCGGTCCGGACCTTTTTGCGAAGGAAGAGGAAACCACTGCAGAGGAGACTACCGTAGCTCAGAATCAGGGCGTTGTTCAGGATGAAAATACTACACAGCCCCCTGCGAGTGATATACCCACATCACAGTATCCTACTGCAACCGATCCTTCTTATACAGAGCCTTCCACAAACGGATACACAGAGCCGACAGAGGTTCCGACCTCACAGCACCAGCCTGAAAGCTACGTGAAAACCTCCTCGGGACTTACGATGCCTGCTTCGGATAATTATCAGGGAATATGCGAAGCTTACAACAAGGCGGTTAACGACTACAGAGCATATAAAGGAAAAGTAACAATGCATAAGGTTGAAGACACTAAGGTTAGCATCACAGAGATTCCTGCAGCAGCCAAGCCTCTTGAAGGCGTTATAAACAGTGTTATCGGCAACATTGTTAAGCCTATTGACGAGACCTACGTTTTTGAAAACGGAGAAGATGTGGACGAGCCTTACCGCCTTATCGGTCATAAGATGATTCCCTATGACAGAGATGCAGCCGTTACAATCGATGATGTTACTGAAGCAAAAATCGTCGAAAATGCAGACGGAGGTTACACAATTACTCTTCAGTTCCCCTATGAGTTTTCAACCTATGACGGTGAATTTACATATGATATGCCCTACAGCCATATGACCGCTATGGATACTCTTAATCTTGAAACAATAGACATTTCTCCTCTTGAGATTTTCTCAGCAGAAATGGATTATCCCGGAGCAACGGTTGAGCTTACCGTTGACGGGAAGGGCAGGCTTGTTGAACTCAGGAATATTCTTCCCATTGAAGGCGTTTGTGAGGGGGGCATGGGCTTCATCAAGGCTGAAATCGGTCTTGGCGGATTAATGGAAGCAACATACGAAATGACCTACGCAAACTGATAAATATTATGTCGGGTGTCCTCGGATGCCCGACCTTTTCTTTTGGAAAGTGACTGCAAATTTCCTTCTCTGAGCTTAGTATAATGAGACCGCAAAAAGAAAAAAGCTTTTGTAAAAACAAAGAAAGAAGGAACAAAAAATGAAAAACAACAAAGCAAAAAAGGTACTCGCAATTTTACTCATCGCCGTTGTGCTTACGGCTTGTCTTACTGCCTGCGGAAAGAAGCCTTCGGGTACATACAGACCCGAAAATCCCAATGACCCCGATGTGATTTTCACTTCACTTTCCTTTGACGGCGGTACGGTACACGTTGAGGTTGCAGGAAGCAGTATCGGCTTCGATTACACTCTTAAGGACGGTACTCTCAGCTTTAAGGACAGCTTTAATTTCAACGTGGGCGGAAAGAGCATTCCTACCTCCTTTTCCTTTGAGGAAAATGATGACGGCTCGTTCCTGCTCGACGGTGTAAAATACATTCCCGCATAAGAAAAAAGCGTGGATGAGCCTGCTGCTGTTCCTGCGTGTCAGTGATATTTTTCTTGATTTCCGCCTCGCTTATGTGATATAATTTTAAAAAGAAAATTAAGGAGGAGAAATTATGAATTTTATCACAAGGTTAATTGCAAGTATGACGGCTCTTATCACAGGTCTTGTTCTGCTTATTACATCGGCATTTCAGGGCGGTACGGGTACCGGCTTTGAAAAGAAGGAGACCCTCGACCTTACATCAGGTTTCCTTACGGGCAGTGAAAGCTTCATTGATGAGGCAGTGTCCGACAAGTGGAGTGTAGGCTTTGCTAAAAACGAGCTTACTCCCGATGATTGGGATGAGGAGAATTACTACCTCGGCGGCTACCTTAAATTCCCTGCACAGAATGCTACGGGCGTTATTGACGAGCTTTGGGTAAAGGCAGTGGTGCTCGACGATAACTCAGGCAGAGGTGCAGTTGCCTTTGCGTGGATTGATGCTGTCGGTCTTATGAATAACGACGTCAAGCTTATAAGAGAAAAGCTCTCCGATATTATCGGTGCAGAGGGTATAGTCAGCGTCAACGTAGGCGTAACCCATACCCACAGTGCAGTTGACACTCAGGGCCTTTGGGGTACCCTTCCCAAAACGGGCAAAAACGAAAAGTATATGGATGCTCTTGTTGAAAAGACAGCAGACGCCATAAGAACTGCTTACGAAACACGCAGTGAGGGTACTCTTTACTATGCAAGCGGAAATTATGCAAACTTCTTTACAGACGGCAGAGGACCCCGCTCATATGACGAAAATATTCACCTCTTCCGTTTTGTACCTGATGACGGTGCAAAGAGAGAAATTCTCATTTCAAATTTCGGCGCACATCCCGTATATATCAAGTGGGCAAACTCAAAGCTTTCAGCCGATTATCCCTACTATCTCGATAAGGCAGTGCAGGAAAAGTACGATGCAGATTTCATCTTCATTCAGGGTGCAATCGGCGGCGCAATCCACGGCAATCTCGGCGAATCAAACGGTATAACAGGCGAAACTGACATTGAAAAAATCACTCAGTACGGTGATAAGCTTGCGGATACCTTCGCAGAGCTTATGGCAAAGGCCGAGCCCGTAAAGCCCATTCTCAATGTGGCTCACAGACAGGTTGAGGTTAAGGTTGATAACTTCATTTTCAGACTTGCCGAGAGGGCAGGCGTCACCAGTGCAAAGGCTTATTCCGATGACGGAGAAATCAAGATGACAACGGAAATCGGCTATGCAGAATTAGGCGATAACATAAAGATACTTATGATGCCCGGTGAAGCCTTCCCCGAGCTTATATACGGCGGCTTCCTCAGCGCAGAGGAGTCTCACAACGGTACAGAGTATCCCTATCCCGCCCTTGAAACTCTTTTTGACGAGGGTGACGAAATTCTCACCTTCGGCCTTTGCAACGATGCAATCGGCTATATCGTACCCGACAACGATTACGATTCCTCAGGCTCACACGAGATGATCTCGGTAGGACCCGAGGGCGCTTCGGCAATATCAGAGGCATTTATTGAGTTTATTGAAGAGGTAGCGTAAAAAATCAATCAGGTGGCGGGATTGGGTTGCTAATCGCAGAACCGTCACCTGATTGAATATGTTGAATAATTGAAAAAGAGGTTGAACATATGGCACTTATAAACTGCCCAGAGTGTAAAAAACAGATAAGCGACACAGCGAGAAAATGTCCCCACTGTGGATATGTTGTAAAATCCGTTCTTAAAGATGTAAACACAAATAAGAAAACTATAATAAAAATAGCAATAGCCGCTATATCAGTTATTGTCCTTGTGTTAGCAATCAATATCTTTTCCAGACCTAATATTAAAATGGATGATTTTGATATTGAAAATAACGAAATAGGTACATTGCTATTTTTAGGCATACCCACAGAAACAGAGGGCGATGAATGGAAATATGAGGACTGCGGCATAAAGTTTTATGATATACCCGTTGAGATGATTTCCTATGATTTATCAGAGGGCAAATATCGCCTGATGATTAGTGGTGAGTACGAAGATAATCTCCGGAACACAATACAAAAATATTGTGACTATTCCGATACCGTTTATTTATTCTCCGACTACACATATAAGGAACTGGAGGTATCCGTACAGTATGATACTGATTTTTGTTTTGTTATTATTGATTGAATACAGGACAGTAGCAGAGGAATCGTGATTTTATGATATACCTTGTGTTTGCGTTGAAAAATCAATCAGGGGACGATTCTCCGTCTTCCGATGAAAGTTAAATAATTACCTTAAATTGAGCTGATTAAAGAGGTTAGATAATATGAAAAAACTTATTTCTCTTATTTATGCGTTTATAATGACAATTTTCGGTCTTGCCGCTCCCGGCGATGACCTTTTACCCGTCGCACCCCGTGAGGGTGTACCCACCGAGGAAAATATAGCTCTTTTCCGTGAGGTTTACGAAACGGAAATCGAGTGGCTTGCGTCCCTTCAGCTTGATAACGGCGCAATACCTATGACTCCCGTGAAAAACGGTGAGGTAAGAATGAATCCCTACTTTGCTGATTTTGCGGCTCTTGCCCTTCTCGACGAGGCCGACGACTACGCCGATGAGGTAAAGGCATATATGGATTGGCATTTTGCTCATCTCAATACTGCCGAAACCGACTATAACGGCGTTGACGGTACGATTTATGATTATCTTATCACCGTTAAGGACGGCAAGGTCGCAGGCGAAACCATTGCTATGTATAAGCGCAATTATTCTTACGATTCAACCGATTCCTACGCCGCAACCTTCCTTTCGGTGCTTAATAAGTACTACAACGAAACAGGGGACAGAGAATACATAATCGCTCACGCCGATGAAATTGAGCGTATTATAAATGCGATGTTTGCAACCTTCCACGAGGGACTCACCTATGCAAAGCCCGACTGGAGAGTAAAGTACCTTATGGATAACTGTGAGGTTTATGAGGGTATGCTTGATGCGGCAGAGCTTTACGGTAATGTACTCAATGACCTTGGAGAAGCCTATAAAGCTACAGCAGAAAAATGTGCCGCCGCAGCAGAAGAGGTAGCGCAGACAATCGAAACACAGCTCTGGCTTCCCTACTTCGGCCACTATCAGGTGGGTGCATGGAAAATTATCGGCACTACCTCGGATATCTTTTCATGGAATAAATACTACCCTTGTGCAACCGCTCAGCTTTTTCCGATTATCCACGGACTTATTGAGCCCAACACAGAGAGAGCCAATAAGCTTTACGATAAATTCTGCGAAAGCTACAACTGGGAAAACTTTGAATATGACGATGTTTTCTATTGGGGAGCAAATCTTCAGGCGGCAGTAATGATGAATGATATTGACCGTGTGGTTACATATATGACAAACTATGCAGTGCTTACTGATGACCACGCATACCCGCTTTACAACGCCGATGCGGCAAGGGTATGCCTTGCAATGAATGTGCTTCTTGAGAAGTACGATTGTCAGTATTGAGAAAGACACCGCCGACGGTTCTGTGTGTTCAGAAGAAAGTTAAAAGTTAAGGTTGCTGCCTCTCTTATGAGAGGTGGCAGCCGTCAGGCTGACGGAGAGCTTCTGCAGGTTGACGGTTAGAAGCAAAGAC
Source organism: Acutalibacteraceae bacterium (assembly GCA_045603005.1). Lineage (GTDB taxonomy): Bacteria > Bacillota > Clostridia > Oscillospirales > Acutalibacteraceae > UBA6857. The sequence continues at coordinate 1,325 of JAZULG010000189.1, read as the reverse complement.
ATAGAACCGTCCCCTGTCTTCTATAGTCTTAATTGGGATTGGGTGTGTTAAGCATGAATGGAATAACAAATATTTTAATGGAAATTGAAAAAAGACCGTTCTTATTTTTTAAAGAAAAAGATTTAAGGTTGTTGTATTGTTTTATAGATGGATATATGACATGCGAATATGTTAATAATCAAAACGAAGCATATATGTTTTTTCAATCATTTCAAAAGTATTTTCAAGGTATTTATGGCCTTAGTACTCGTGGTTGGTGTTCCATTCTTCGTCAGGAATCACAATCGGAAGAAGAAGCTTTTGACAAGTTTTTCGAATTGTTCAATGCTTTTTTGAATACGAAAGAGAATGTTAACACAATTGACGGTCAATCAGGGGAATGTTCGGTGCCTTCCGACGAAACCTAAAAATTAACCTCAACCCCCACTCGGCGGTTAGAAGCAAAGACATAGAACCGTCCATTGTCTTCATACAAGCCAATAAATACAAGCATCTAATAGGAGAGACTATTAGAGGACAAAAAATTTATGGTATTACTTTTTATTTTAGTTCAAAACCGCCGTCAGAAATAATACGTGCGTTGGAAAGAAGCGGTGTGAAAGTGGATTGGGTGAAATGATTTGGATAAATTAACATTTTCAGTATGGTATAAAGGCTATAAAGATTTAAGGGTATTATATGAACTGCTCGAAAAATACAGCTTTTTTAAACCTAAAGAAATATATATTGATGAAGATACTGATACCTCGTTAAAGATACGGAAGCTAAATGAAAGCAAAATAAAAGAACTTTTTTATGAAGCGTGTAAAAACGGCAATGGAAGTTGCATAACTATTGGTGGTCATTGCTTTTCTCTTTTGTTGGCTCCCACTATAAATATAGGTGACTTCTATATTGCTTCATTGGATAATATAATGGAGGTTATTTATTTAATATCACTTAAAAAATACTTTAACCATAAAAATAAGATATTGCAAGAGGTTATGAATGATATTTGTTGTTCAATTTAATATCCATTCTGTTCTGTGAATGTTAAGGACTTGGTTGATGTTAAAAAGATAGTGGTAAAAATTAAAAAAAGAATTTAGAGTTCATCTAATGAGAATGAACCTAAATCAAGTAAGTCAAATGTCAATATTTTTGGAGCTACGGTGACTTTGCCGACTCCGGTTATTATCTTATATGCTTCCATTGCCTCAAGACAACCTATTAAGTTTGGAGTAGGTCCAATGACTGGTGGAACGCCTGATGTGACATTTTTTAATGCTTCAACGGTTTCATCATTCAGTTCCTTGCCGAGTGAAGGAAGGTTGAACATTTCCTCG
>JAZULG010000188.1:0-20540 GCA_045603005.1 Acutalibacteraceae bacterium | reverse complement strand
GCTTCGCAGCCTTCCGCATTGTTTGTCCCTTTTGCTCACGCAAAAGATGGACGATGTGGTTTCGATTACCGCATAAAAAAGAAAAACAATCCAAGCTTTTCCTTTCGGTAATGCTCAGATTGTCTCGTTTGGTGGAGATGGCGGTAATCGAAACCTCGTCCGAAAACTCATTCACACAGCTTTCTCCGGGTGCAGTCAGTCTTTTGACATTCCCTCCCCGACACGCCGAAGGACAGGCTTATCGGTTCGGTAGGCTCTGATGCATGACACCCTACGAGTCTGCTCGGGTGTTCACGTTCACTGCTAATCGACGCCTTTAGCTAAGCCGCAGTACTCTCAGCCAAGACGGGCCGCGTTAAGCAGCCATTAAAACTTTATTATTGTCGTTTATATTTAAGAATTGTGACTTTTAAAGTGGTGCCACTCCACTACCCGCTTACCATGCTTCAAAATCCCCGTCGAAATCCTTTCATCCCCATGTAGGCAACACTTAAGTGTTGCAGTGAAATATCCGCTTTGCGGATGTGAAATACACCTTGGGTGTGTGAAATATCGACTTCGTCGATGTGAAGTATTGCTTACGCAATGTTTATTATATGCAATTTCAAGTTATTTTTCAAGTGGAATTTTATCCCTTGACAGCTCGCTCCATATCTCTTTGAGCATCCTTCTTTGCGGCGGTTTCACGCTTATCGTAAAGCTTTTTACCCTTGCAAAGACCTATTTCAAGCTTTGCCCTGCCCTTGAGAAAGTACACCGACAAAGGTACAAGAGTCAAACCCTGCTGCTTTATCGTACCGTAAAGGCGGTTGATTTCACGCTTATGCATAAGAAGTCTGCGTACTCTCATCGGGTCACGGTTGAAGATGTTTCCCTGCTCATAGGGACTGATGTGCATACCGTTGACGAAAATTTCTCCGTCGTCGATACTGCACCAGCTGTCCTTGAGATTGAGCCTGCCTTTTCTTATTGATTTTACTTCCGTACCGAAAAGCTCGATACCCGCTTCATAGGTTTCAAGAACAAAATAGTCGTGCCTTGCTTTTTTATTCTGGGCAACTATCTGTTTTTCTTCCTGCTGTAATGCCATAACAAGACACCACCTTTCTTTTAAATGCAGAATGCAGAGTGCAAAATGCAGAATTGCGCCCGACAATGTGCAAATCGGAACACGCATCCCGCTGAGTAAACTTATCCTACTTCTTCATCATAGAAACTTTTATTCCTATAACGCCGTATTTATTCTGTTTTTCCTTTGGATAGTACCTCTCCATATCGCAAGGAGAAGCCTTATCTATGTTATCCTGAGTATAGCCACATTCCAACAACGGTAAACTTTTATACAACTCATCAAACGAATCAAACACAAACAAATCTTCAACAATTACACTTAATGTATCTGTTACATCTTGTATATTGATAAAAATGATTTTGTCTCCTACAGAAATCTTTTTTCTCTTTTCATCGTAAAGACGCAGTTCTATCGTTTTATGCCCTAACTGAAACATTTTCATAGGAGCAGGATTCAATTTCATAAAATGTGTTTTCATTTTCATCCTTCTCCCCTCTGCGGACTATCATTTAATCCTTCAACGAAGCTCCCCCGCAATTCCGAATTCCGAATTTACAAGGTTCTTCTTCCCTCAAGTGCTCTGGTCAGAGTTACCTCGTCGGCATATTCAAGGTCCGCACCCACAGGTACACCGTAGGCAAGCCTTGTGACCTTTATGCCCATAGGCTTGAGAAGTCGGGATATATACATAGCCGTAGCCTCTCCCTCAACAGTGGGATTGGTAGCCATAATGACCTCCTGCACTCTGTCGTCACCTGTTCTTGCAAGAAGCTCCTTGACGGTGATATCCTCGGGGCCGATACCGTTCATAGGTGAGATAACCCCATAAAACACATGATATGTACCCTCGTATTCGTGGGTACGCTCGAATGCCATAACGTCTCTCGGGTCTTCAACCACACAGATTACACTTTCGTCTCTGCCGCCGTCCTTACAAAGTGAGCAAAGCTCATCCTCGGAAAGATTGCAGCAGCGTGAACATTTCTTGATTTTTTCGTGGGCGGTGAGAATTGCATTCGCAAAGCTTTCCGCCTCTTCCTTTTTTAAGTTAAGCACATAGAAAGCCAATCGCTGAGCACTTTTATGACCGATGCCGGGCATACGCTCAAACTGCTCAACCAGCTTTGCAAGTGAATTTACACTGTATCTTGCCATCAGAAGGGAAGGTTGAGCCCTGCAAGGCCGCCCTTAGCAGCATCCATAGCCTGAGCCATAGCATCGTCAGCCTTTTTCATAGCCTCGTTTGTTGCGGCAATGATAAGGTCCGCAAGCATATCTGCATCATCGGGGTCGATTACGTCGGGCTGCATCTTGATGCTCTTTACCTCGTGTGCGCCGTTAACGGTAACCTCAACGGCTCCGCCGCCTGCTGAAGCGACAAAATCTGTTGCCTCGATTTCTGCCTGCTTCTGCTCCATCTGCTCCTGCATTTCCTGAATCTTTTTCATCATAGCCATCTGGCCGCCGCCTGCAGCCTGACCGGGAATTCTTGCTTTCATAACTGAAATCTCCTTTATATTATAGTTGTTTTTTATTTTTAATTATACTGAATTATTACTTAATGTCAACATTTATGCCCATTGAGCCTGCTCTGCTGATAAGGTCCTCGAGGGGATCTCTTTTCGGTGCAGCTGCAGCCTTGGGCGCTGCCGATTTCGTAAGTCCGAGACGGTACCTCTTGCCCGTAACTCTCAGCACTGCTTCTTTAACGGAACGTGAGTTGCCGTCCTTTTTGATAAACTCGCTGAGAGTGGGATTTTCACTCTTTATAAGCACGTAATCGCCGTTTATATATGCCTCGGAGTTATTGAGTATACCCCAGAGTGCCGGATTTGTTTTTAATATCTCCGTGAGAATCTCTGCCCAAGGAAGAACTTCACTGCTCTCGTTGAGAGTCGTCTCATCACTTGCCGGAGCGGACACCTCATTTTCTGTGAAAGAGGGCGCAGGTGCCGGCATATCATATTCAGGAGCAGGCACATCAAATGCGGTTGACTGTACAACCGGCTTAGGCTCCTCCTTCTTTTCGGGTACTGCAGGAGTAGCAGCGGGAGCAGATGCTGTTTCCTGAGGCTTGGAGGCAGGTGCTTCAGGAGTGAAGCTACCTGATTTGAGAGCAAATTCTATATCTGCAATTCTCGCAAGAACAGCCTCATTACTGTCGCTCATAAGAGGATTTGCCATCTTAATGAAGGTCATTTCCAATTCAATGCGGCGGTTTACTCCCCTTTTCATATCTGCCGCACAGCTCTGAAGGAGATCTATACAATAGAGTATATTTTCAAGGGTATATCCACCGCTCTGCTCTGTATAGCTTCTCAGCTCGTCATCGGTACAGACGATAAGCCCATCGCAATTTCCTACAGTTTTGACTATCATAAGATTGCGGTAATGGTTTATCATTTCACTTGCCAATCTCTCCATATCGCAGGAGTCGCCGTAAAGCTTGCTGATAAGCTCGAGTGCCTTTGCGGAATCCTTAACTCTAACCGCCTCGGCAAGAGAGAAAAGATGGTCCTTGCCTGTCATACCCGCAACGGAAAGAACTGTTTCGGCGGTAATATTTTTCGTATGTCCCGTACACTGGTCGAGGAGTGACAGAGCATCACGCATACCGCCGTCGGCAATTCTCGCAATAAGGGATGCCGCCTCCGCTTCAAGGGTGAAGCCTTCACTTTCGGCAATAAGATTCATTCTTTCACTCATAGCCTCGGGAGTAACACGCTTGAAGTCAAAGCGCTGACAGCGTGAAACAACGGTTACGGGAAGCTTATGCACCTCAGTTGTTGCAAGAATAAACTTAACGTGTGCGGGCGGCTCCTCAAGGGTTTTGAGAAGAGCGTTGAAGGCTCCCATTGAGAGCATATGCACCTCGTCTATGATATAAACACGGTATTTACAAGCTGCGGGAGTAAAGTTTATCTCCTCACGGATATCACGGATATTTTCAACGCCGTTGTTGCTTGCAGCGTCGATTTCAACAACATCAAGGATAGCTCCGCTGTCAAGACCCTTACAGATTTCACATTCGTTACATGGATTTCCGTTTACGGGATTAAGACAATTGACCGCCTTTGAAAGAATTTTTGCGCAGGTGGTCTTTCCCGTACCTCTTGAGCCTGTGAAAAGATAGGCGTGGGAGAGCTTACCCGTTTCGATTTCCTTCGAAAGAGTATCCGTTATATGCTTTTGTCCTACAACGTCACTGAAAACACGGGGTCTGTATTTTCTGTATAGTACTTGATACATAGTAAACCTCCCTTTTTAATGCAGAATGCAAAATGCAAAATGCAGAATTGCGCCCGACGTTGTCTGAATCGGAGCAATCTGCCCGCCGAATGAGTTTGCCGATATATTTTTTCAACTCTGCAAATCTGCTTCTAACTGATTAAAATCATTTTCAAAGGCTTCATAATTAAATTTAGTCTTTGACTTGATTTTTTTTAAAGCTTTCAAAACCAATTCTTTTGTTAAATCTATTTTTTGATAACTGTCAGCATTACAGTATTCATTAAAATCTATTCTGAAGCTAATTATTGCACAGCTTTGATTATCTACCAACAGCACACTTTCTTTATATTGACCGCTTTCATATAATTTCTGCGGTGCCACCATCGGCAAGACTCCGACAGTATGAAGTGTATCGCTATACTCTTTATCTGAAAAGAAGCTGCGTGCCTTTTTAAAAAAATTATAAACCTTATCATCCACACCGTATTTGTCTGTATAATACGCAGGTGAATTTACATTAAGCTCCATTTCAAAGCTCCTTTTATCAGACTTATATGTGTAACCTCTGCGGGCTGAAGCTTCATCCTTAAGAGATGCCTGAACGCAATTTTGCATTTTGCATTCTGCATTTTTGTTTTAAGCATAGCTTAAAACAAATAAGATGCTTTCCCTTGGTCATACAGCAACAGGCTTTGACTGTGTCGCACAGACATTCCACTTAATGCTGCTCGGTTTCCCGCCTGACATGGTTCGCGGCGTACTGTCGCACAGAACCCGCTGCTGCATGACCAAAATAAAGCATCCTACTTCTTATTTAACAAGCAGGAAATATAATAACATAACAAAGGAAGAAAATCAAGTCTTTTAACAGATTTTCTTCCTTTCATTATTATGTTGTTTTTTCCTTCACCCTGCCGTCGCTGAGGCTGATTTTTCTTATTGCTCCTGCCGTGGCAGAGCTTCTGTGGGCAATAACAATTACCGCACTGCTTTCAGCTAAAAGCTCAAGGGCCTTGTTTATCTTCTTTTCCGCAACAATATCTATGCCTGAGGTTGCCTCGTCAAAAACAACTATCTCACTTCTTCTGAGAAACGCTCTTGCAAGAAGCACGAGCTGAATCTCACCCTGTGAAAGATTCGGCTCCTCAGTGTCAAAGACCGTATCATAACCCTCGGGAAGCCTTTCAACAGCCTCTGTCAGCCCTGCGAGAGCCGATGCCTGCATAACCTGCTCACGTGTCACGTTTCCGTTACCGTAAGCGATATTGTTATACACCGTATCATTGAAAAGGGTTGCCCCCTGAATGATAATATTATAGCGTGCAAGATATCTGTCAACGGGAAGGAGGTGCACATCCTTACCCTTATACAGTACTCTTCCCGAATCGGGTCGGTAGAAGCCCAGCATAAGCTTTATCATTGTGGTTTTGCCTGCACCCGTTATACCCGACAGTGAGGTTATACCTCTCTCGGGTACACTGAAGGAAACATTTTCAAGAATCTGCTTACCCTCACTGCTGTAACGGAAGCTTACATCGCTGAACTCAATAAGACTCTCAGCGGAAGAATCGGGCACAGACTCTTTTTCGTTACTGTTTTCCGTATCGCTTATATCAAAGAAGCTGAAAAGACTGTCAGCACTGCTTATGAGAGTACGAATCACACCGGGGGCGGTTGAAAACTCCGAAAAGGAACTGAAAAGCCTTCTTACATATATAAGCTGACACTGAAGTATACCCACGGTGATGCTCTCAGCCTTGATGCAAAAGGCACCGAATACCGCAACCGCACTAAGGCACAGCGCACTGAAAAGCTCACCTCTTGAATTCTGCAGGGCAGCCGAAAACCTTGATTTTTCCGTAATCTCCATAGCCTGACGGTTTTCCTTTACAAGCTCGTCTACGGTCTCTCTGAGCTTACCGGAAAGCTGAATGGGAGAAAGACCCGAATAGAATTCCGAAACATCATCAAAAAGTCCAAAGGTGCTTGCTCTCTCCCTTGCGGCGCTTTTCTTTGCTCTTTTTGATGAAAGAGCCGCAAGAAGAGCCATAATAATGCAGAAACCGAGGCTGATAAGACCGAGCACGGGGCTGAGAATAAACTGCATCACGATTACGCTGACAAAAACAAAGGCAGAGGAAGCGTAACGCATAAAGATTATGTTGAGGCTCTGGTCGAGAGCATCTATATCCCCCGTCATTTTCATAAGCAGCTCCTTGTGGTCCGAGGAGTCGATATATCTGACGCTGAGGATATTGAATTTGCCCGTAACCGCCTTTCTCAGCGACATTGCATAAGAGGTTATGACATCGCTGATTATATGTCCCTGAATAAAAGCGAAAAGGGAATTGAGAATAAAAATACACAAGGCAAAAACGCCGTAGGGTATCATTTTTCTGAATACCGAGCCGTCGCCGAAGCCGAGCATATAGGCAACAACCTCACCCGAAAAAAGGTCGAGTATACTGCCGAGAAGTCTCGGGAAAACAACGTAGGTTATGCTGTAAAGCAGTGTGATAAAACCAAAAAGCCACAGCCTTCCCTTATAGGGCGAAAGGCTCTTCTTAAGCCTTCGGAGCACTCTTTTTCTGTCAGCCTTTGTTTCGGCAGTACCGGAAAGGGCGTTGAATCTGAATTTGAATACTCCGCTTTTTTCATCCTTCAAGAGACTCCACCTCCATTCCCTGCAGCAAGGCGAGCTCTCTGTAAAATTCCGAGCAGGCAAGAAGCTCACTGTGAGTACCCTGAGCCTCTATACCCTCCTTGGAAAAGACAACTATTTTATCAGCCCTCATAAGGCTGTTTATTCTCTGAGTAACAAGTATCAGAGCCGAAGTCTCCTTCAGCTTATCGAAATAGGAAAGTATATGCTCCTCAGTGGAGGCGTCAACGGTACGCAGACAGTCATCTGCAATATAGATACCTGCTGTTTTCGCAAAGGCACAGGAAAGAGCAATTCTGCTTCTCTGTCCGCCGCTGTATCTGCCTGCTCTGTTATGAAGCACTGTATCCTTGTCGCTTATAAAGTCCACGGCGGCACCCTCAAGAGCCGAATCCATAGCCTTTTCGTCCCGTACACCGTATAAAAGCATATTTTCCCTGAGTGTTTTTGAGAAAACAACGGGCTCGGTACGTGCGAAAGCCACTCTGCTTCTGAGAGACTCCGTACTGATTTCTTCTATATTGATTCCGTCTATTAAAATTTCCCCGTCGGTATAGTTCCCGTCGAGTGTAAGAAGCGAAAGAAGAGTGGTCTTTCCGCAGCCTGTGGGCCCCACAAGTGCAGTTATCTGACCCGGCTCTGCAGTAAAGCTGATATTTCTCAGACCTGCCTCTCCGCCGAGAGAAACATTGACAAGCTCAACTCTGTTTCCCTTTTGTGCCGAAAGAGTCTGTGTACCCTCACTGACGCAGGTCTTTACCGACAGCACCTCGTCTATTCTGTCAAAGGAACCCTTGGCTCTCGGGGCGAAAAGTACTGCACCGGCAAGGGTGGTCACTGCGCCCACGGTAACCGTTGAATACTGTAAGAAAGCAATAACGTCACCTATACCGAGGGATGATGAAAGCAGACTTTCACCGGAAATCACAACGGCAGCGGCAGTGATAATATTCGAAAGAAGAGTAACAAGACTCAGCGCCGTAAAAATCGACCTGAGCACGAAGCACTCATCCTTACGGATACCGTCGGCAACGGACAGAAATCTCTGTCTCTCACCCTCACGGGTACGCATTGTTCTGATTGTGTAAAGCTGACTTATGCTGCTTTTTGCAAAGCGTACAAGAGAGCCGTATGCCCTCTGCAGCTTTTCATATCTGGGCAGAGTGAGTCTGTAAATGGCAAAAACAACACCGACGGTCACAAGCGCGGTTGCAATAACCACGGTACTCAATACGGGACTTAGCATAAAGGAAAGCACCGCACCGCCGATGCAGACAAAGGGCGAATACATAACCGCCGTAAGAAGAAAATCGGTTATTGAGCCCACATTGCTCACATCACTTGAAAAAACCGAATAGAGGTCTGCCTTCAGCCTGCGTCTTTCCCTTCTTGTGAAGTCCGCAGTGTGAAGCAGAAGCTCCTCACGTATACCGTGCTCTGCTCTTGCGGAAATTCTTGCCGAAAGCCTGCCTGCCGCTATAAAGCATACCGTCTGAAGCACTGCAAAAAGTGCCATGAGTCCACCCGTACGGAGTATGTAGTCATTCTGTGCTTTTTCGAGATTTCCGCCTGCATCCTCATAGAAATAAGGCAGAGCAAAGCCTGCAAGCTGACCCTTAAGTGCCTCTGGTGCCTTGCTCGACTCGGTATAAACCTCCTCCTTCTCGGAAGGAGTAAGAGCCTCAAGCTTATGTATACGGCTGTAAAGATAATTCACCGTAACAAGATTCATCATGCTGTTGAGCTTGGCGTTATCAAAGGAGACCTTTTTGCCGTCAGCCTCCCTGAGCGCCGTATAAAAGCCGCTCATAACACCGTTGGAATATATCTCCCCTGCTCTCTCAGTATTTTCACTGTTGAGCAGATAAAGTCCTTCCTCCTCGGTGTAAAAGCTGAGGTACTCTGCGTATTCCTTTTCGGGAAGCACAAGGCGGAAAATCTCCATTGCCTTAGCAGTCAGCCTCTCGGGGCATTCTCCGTCAATACCCTTCTGCTGGATACCGACGCCTACAAGCTCGCCCATAAGATAGGGAAGTGAAAGAGTGAAAATAGCCTGAAAAACAAGTATAACCGCACAGACACAGATAAGTCCTCTGTGCTTTTTCATATGCTTTTTATAAAAGTACATTCTCTTCCCTCCTTCCCCGATAACCGAACAACAGACCGTCCGTTACGGACAGCCTGCTGAATTCGTATCAGTAATTTAATCAATAATATTCATAATAATAATCGTCACCGTAATAATCATCGTATTCCTCTGCATAGGGGTCTACGGTGTCGATCGCTTCGACATCTGCCTTATCAACGGTTGTTGAACCGATATTGCTTACCTTGATTTCAAATGTTTCGTCATCATATTCTGCCTTCAGATAGGTAAGGTAGCCGTCCTCAATTGTTGCCTCACAGTCGAATTTAATGTTTTCCTCTCTGCATTCGTCAGCAAGCATTCTGAGCTCCTTCTGAATGTCAATCTTTTCGGAATCAGTATCACCCTCAAGAGTGTCAACTACCTTGGTTACCTCGTAATATGCCTCTATCAGAGATTTCATTGTTTCATTTTCTCCGACAAAATCAGCAAGGCATTCAAGAAATTCGCTTGCATCAATTGTGAATTCGTAGCTGTCGCCGTCCTTTTCGAAGGTAATTGCCTCCTCGGTAAGACCGTTTTTAAGGAACTCATCAGTAGCGCCCATAAGAGCGTCGTAATCGGGAAGGTCAACGGAAACGGGGATGTTTTCGTAATCGAGGGTATATCCCTGTTCGGTCTGCTTATAGTACTGCATCATTTCTTCTTCGCTGAGGCCCTGAAGATACATTATCTTCAGATAGTTTTCGATACCGTCACGAAGACCCACATTGTAAATATCCTTAACTACGCTTTCATTAAGCTTGCCGTTGAAAAGCTTATCCAATTCATCGGCGCCTTCAACATCAAGAGTGTCTGCCGTATTTTCTATATTCGGGTAAAGGGTTTCCTCTATATTACGTGTGCCTGAATGATATTCGTAGCTGATACCGTCATAAATGCCGAGCATGCCCTCGCCGTCTTCCTCAGCATAAACCTTGAGGCCCTTGACGCCGTCGCCGAAGCTGATTTGTACCTTGCTGTTATCATAGCCGTCATCAACCTCAACAGTAAGACTCTGAGACTCAAAGACAGTTGTCTTTGCCGCATCAAAAATCTCATTTGCAGGACTGCTGATAATACCTGCATCCTTGAGCACCTTATCAAAGGTACCCGTAGCGAAAAGTACGCCGACAACTGCGGCAATAAGAGCTACAACCGCGATAATAATAAGGGGAGCCTTGCTCTTTTTCTTCGGTTGAACAACAGACTGTGCATTCTCAAAAAACTGATTTTCCTGCACTGTGGGAATAGTTTCCTCTTTGTTATCAATCATTTCGTTTACATTTGCGCCGCAAGCAGAGCAGAAGACGTTATTATCCTCCATCTGAGCACCGCACTTACTGCAAAATGCCATAATTCATACTTCCTTTCTCTTTTGAAGTTATTTTATTATACCACCTGGCACACTTCAAAGTCAACAATAATAAAAAACTGTCACAAATGCAAAAAATGCCGGAGGATTTCTCCACCGGCATCCGCTGCAGCAGATCAATTACTGCGCGCCCATTTTCTTTATCTCGCCTGCATCAACAGTTGTCTTGTTTATATCGCTGAATGAAACCTCAAATGTACGGCCCCAGTCATCGTAATCCTGAATAATTGAGAAATATGTGAGTCTGCCGCCTTCAAGCTTGACTTCACCCTCGATTTTGGCGCCTCTTACATTACGTGCAGCATCCTTAAGTGCATCGTAGAAATCATCCTCGTCACCGTCGGCAACATCTGCAGCCTCTTTTACATAGCCTGCTGTTTTCTTATCCTTCTCTGCAAACTCTGCAAAATCGTCGATAACATCGGAAACGTCAACGGTGTATTCGTATCTGTCACCGTTCTTTTTAAACTCAACAGAATCCTTTGAAAGACCCTTTACAAAGAATCTTCTGAGAAGCTTCATAAATTCCTTGTATTCGGGGATTTCCATGCTCTCGCCGAGCTCATCCTCCATCATCTCCTCGATAATGTCACGGATAACCGTATTGAAGATATCCTCAATTGCATTTTCGTCAATCTTACCGTTGAGAATTTCGTTTATTGTATCCTCAAGGTCGATGCCTGCGCCGTAGGTGTAGTTAAGCTCATCCTCAGCGGTTCCGATTATATCGCTTGCATCCTGTTCATACTCGCCGTACTCAGCCTCGTAGAGCTTACCGTCTACCAGGCCTGCCTTATTTTTTTCTGTCCTTCCGTTGCTGCTTTTGACTGATATCTCAAGCATTGCAACAGTGCTGTCTACATCCTCACCGATTTCAACATAAGCTACACCCTTTCTTTCGTAGCTGTAGGGTTCGTATGACTCTGTATTATAGTTATAGTACTCGTCTTCTCTGTATGTTTCCACGATCTCAACTGTAAAGCTTTCGCTTTCAAAAACAGTCTTCTTTGCAGCCTCAAAAACCTCGTTCATCTGGCTTGACAAGCCGAGTACGGTTGCAAGATTTGTGATACCGGGTGTCAGAAAGCCGAAGGCGATAACACCTGCAAGAACAACCGCAACAGCGGCAATTATAAGCTTACCCTTCTTACCGGGCATCTTAAGCTTTTTCTTTTCCTTTACCTCAGGCATAAATGCATCTGCCGGCTGATCGTAAAACTCAGACTGAGGAATAAACTCCTGCTGATCGTAAAACTCAGACTGATATTCATCCTGCTGAGCATTTGTTGTTTTTGTGCCGCACTCGGGACAGAACATAGCATCATCGTTCATCTGTGCGCCGCAATTTCTGCAAAACATAAGAAATCTTCCTTTCCGATTTTAATGAGACAAATATATCACTTCAACATCTTAAAGTCAAGAAGAATACCCTTTTTTCAGAGTTTTTCCTCCCACTGCGCCTGCTTAAAGCCTGTAAGCACAAAGCCGTCGCCTATAAGAAGCGGTCTTTTGACAAGCATACCGTCAGTTGACAGAAGCTTCAGCATTTCCTCCTCGCTCATTGAAGGAAGCTTTTCCTTAAGCTTCATCGACTTATACAAAAGTCCGCTTGTGTTGAAAAACTTCTTCAGGGGCAGTCCGCTTTCTTTATACCATAAGGAAAGCTCCGCTTCTGTGGGGTTATTTTCCTTGATATTTCTCGGCGTGTACTCTATCCCCTTTTCATCAAGCCATTTCTGTGCCTTCTGACAGGTGGTGCATTTCGGGTAGCATATAAATGTAAGCATCATTATTCCTCCGTAACGTCAATCAATAACTTCAATATAAAAGCTGACAGGACGAAAGCCGTCATTACAGCTTATCATAGCCGATTTTCTGTTTTTCATCCAGCCGTCGTAGATATTTTCTCCGCCGTAGGCAAGGGTCATTACAAAGGGAGAAATACTTTCCCACGCGCTGTCACAGAAGCCCTGGGGCTTTTGCCAGCCTTCAGCAATAAACATCTGACCCTCCTCAATATCGCAGGCATGCTCAATGGGATTTTCGTATTTCTCTATAAGGTCGTCATACCTTGCCTTGCGTACTGCGGTTATTTTTATACGCTTCATATTATCACCTCTTGCAGCCTATTATACAGAATAGCAATAGGAAAATCAACAGTGTCGATTTGTGACACAACAAAAAACCTATTTTTTCGTCACAATTCACTTGAATATGTTTTTTATGTTTGCTATAATGAAATCACCACACAAAAACTAAATATGAAAAACTCAGGAGTGGGTGTTTTTACTTCGGTAAAAATGCAGACTTCTATTTTCGCATTTCTGAGTTTTTCGTTTGTGAATAGTTTTTGTGTGGTAGCAAAACGGAGTTCTGCATTTTTCGTGTGTGCACAACCTCGGTTTGCACACACTTTTTTGTTTTAAGGAGGTTAAAATAAATAGTAAAAACACACACGAAAAACTAAAAGAAAGAGGACAAAAAAATGAAAAAAATACTTGCTTTAATTTTAGCTTTATCAATGTTATTCGTTTTTACCGCTTGCGGTGATAATGAGGATACCACACAGCCTTACCCTACCGAACCGAAACCAACAGAAGAAACCACAGTGGCAGATGACGACTATTTCTATGATGAACCCACAGAATATGAACCTGAAACAACGCCTATATCCGAGTGGGGCTTTTACGACATTTCCGAAATGGAAGGCCTTGTTAAAATAACAGGCGTCAACCTAAATAAAGGATATGTATTTTATACTGGGTCTTGGGTAAGCGACCCTGAAATCATTAAATTTTCAAACGGAAATGCCATTGATTGTTACGTAGACGAAGAAAAAGATTCAAACTACAATGTAATCTCTTATAAAATAAGAACCAAAAGCTCTTGTAAGTACACCATAATAGATAACAATAATTTGCGTTTTGGTAATTATTCAACCATCACAATAGAAGAGCGAAACTTTTATGACGGCTATAATTTCATCTGTTTTGAAACTAATGACGGTTGGTATGTTCCTTACTCTATTCTTGACTGCGAAAACATTGAAAACTACGACGAACACGAAAAACAAGACACCCTTGATTATGCCTACAAAATATATTTAAAGCAATGACTACTTTAATCGAATGCGCTTTGTTGATATTTACCAAAACAACGCCTTCTTTTTTCGTAAGCTAAAACAGTTGCAACCTTTCTCTTTTAATGTTAAAATTACATAGTATACTATAAGATAAAGGAGAAAAGCTTATGTCAGGTATTCTTTCAGCTATAACCGCTTTTATCACAACGATTATTCTCTTCTTTGAGGCTCTGCCTATTGCGTGGGTACCCGTACTCACAGTTGATGCGGCAAAAACTCAGGGTGAGGTTTCAACCAAGGCTACCGGCTTCCTTTACGGTCTTGCCGAGGAGGGCGTGCCCTCAAGGGCTATTACGGAAAGTCTTGATATCTCTTCCGTTTCACAGAAGGTTATCGACGGTCTTCAGCATCCCACGGGTGACATAAACCACATTTATTCCCATCTCGATGACACCGACTATAATGTTGTCTACCTTCAGGACTCCTTCAGCACCTGGTACTATGACCACAAAAACATTCTTGATTCCCGTGCCGCAGGTACCTATGACTGGAGAGAATATCTGACAGAAACCTATTTCCCAATCGTTGAGGAAAAGGTACGCGCACTTATGGACGCCCCTTATGCCGATAAGCTTGTTTATTGCATCTTCAACGAGTGCGACAACGCTATCTGGTTCGGCAACTACATCGACGGTCAGGTACATTTTGACGAGGTCGGCAGAGCCAACTTCTACGAAGCATGGAAAATGACCTATGACCTTGTCAAGAGCATTGACCCGGATGCACGTATCGGCGGCCCCGGCTATTTCGACTATGAAACAAACAAAATCAGCGGCTTTATGGAGTACTGCGCAGAAAATGACTGCGTACCCGAAATTATGATTTATCACGAGCTTGCATGGTGGTCAATTCCCGACTGGCATATGCACGTTGAGGACTACAGACGTATCGAAAAGGAGCTCGGTGTGGACCCTCTCCCCATTATCGTAACCGAATACGGCACAATGGAGGACTGCGGTAACCCCGCAACAATGCTCCACTACATAATCGCTATGGAAAAGAGCGGTGTTTACGGCAATATGGCATATTGGCGTCTTGCCAACAACCTAAACGATACCGCCGCTGACGACAACTCCCCCAACTCCAACTGGTGGCTTTACAGAAAGTACGCCGAAATGGAAGGTCAGCTTCTTGAGGTAACAAGCAAAAGTCAGGACAAATACAACCATTGGGAGAGACTTGACGGTATCGCCGCTCTCAGAAGCGACAGTCAGGCAATCGATATGATTGTCACCGGAAGAGACGAAAGACAGCAGGTAAAAATCAAGAATCTCGACGAAACAGACTTAGGCGAAGAGGTTACGGTTACCGTTGAAGCTGTTTATTATCAGGGCCTTACAGGTATAGTATCAAGTCCCGTAGTCGTAAGAAAATACAACGCTTCACCTTCTTACGGCAAGCTTACCGTTAACCTTCCCGCTACAGATAACAACTCGGTTTACTTCATCACCGTTGAAAAGGCTGAGGGTGAAATAACTCCCGTAGTAAATACAAGACTTCCCGTAAGATACGAATTTGAAGAGGGTAAGCTTCTCGGCGACGCTTATACCTATGACAGTGCCTATGCAACAACGGGTAAAACCGCAGGTATGGTCGGCGGTCTCGAAAAGGAAGGCGACGGAGTAAGAATCATAGTAACCGCTCCCAAGGCAGGACTTTACGATTTCAGCATCATTTTCGGCAACTCCAACGACGGCAAAACCACCGATGACAGAGATTTCACAAAGGCAATTTTTCTTATCGACGGCAAGAAGCAGGAAATCCTTCTTCCCAACACAATAAAGAGTGAATATACCGATATTTATACTCTTCAGCTTGAGCTTTGCGCAGGCATTCACACCGTAGAATTCTATCACGGGGAAGGCACCTTCGTGCTTGACAGCGCTCTTCTCACACCTCATACAGAAAAGGATACAATCTCCCTTCTGAATGACGGTGACAGAAGGTACATCGCAGTTGCTCCCGCTGACGGCTACTATAACATTCTTGCAAGTGAAAGCACCGCCGCAACCGTTGACGGTACAGATATCACCCTTGACGGTATGACTACCGTTTACTTAAGACGCGGACTCAATCAGCTTGAAACAGAAGCTCAGTGCGATACTCTCGTTATTTACAACAATGCCGAGCCTCTTTCCTCACAAACCTTTACCGCAAGGGACTTCACCCTTGAAGGCGGTGCAACGCTCAACACCGATAAATACGGCAACGAATATATCGACGGCATTTCAAGCGTGAGCGGCACTGCTCAGCTTAAGATAAACGCTCCCGAAAGCGGCACCTACCGTGTGACCTTACGCTACGCCAACAATCAGGAGGGCGGATATCACGATTATAACGTAGACCTCATCGAGGCTCTTCTCACTGTGGAAGCAAACGGTGAAAGTCAGGATATGTTCTGCCGTAACACCTATAGCAGATATACCTATAAGACAATGACCTTCTCCCTTGAGCTCAAAGAGGGCGAAAACACCGTAACCTTCTCCTCAAGCGGCAATATCCGCTTCAACGGCAGAGACACTTACGCTCCCCAGATTGAATCTGTTACCGTAAATCCGGTTCAGTAACATAATAAGGAGAGGACGATGTCCTCTCCTTTGTTGTGTGTTAATAATAAAAATCCCGCTCGCTTATACGAACGGGATTCTTGGTGATCCATCGGAGATTCGAACTCCGGACACCTTGATTAAAAGTCAAGTGCTCTGCCGGCTGAGCTAATGGATCATATTTCTGCAACTGCTATATTCTAAACCACAAAAGCCAAAAAGTCAATAGTTTTGCTAAAAAATGTTGTCACAAACTAAAAAATGACGGGAATATAAAAAAGCAAAGGCTTTTTTATCATCTTTTTATATCAGTTTGCCCTAAAAAAGGTAATATATACCCAGGCAGTACATATTGACAACGGCAAAAATACTGATATAATTTTAGTATGAAAACACCCGAAAGGATTGATATAAAATGAAATACGTAGTTGTTCTTTATGACGGTATGGCTGACTATCCGGTGCCTGCCCTCGGCGGCAAAACACCGATGATGTGCGCAAAGAAGCCTCTTTTTGACTCCCTTGCCAAAAAGGGTGAGGTTGGCCTTGTAAAAACAGTTGACGACACATTAAAGCCCGGCAGTGACGTTGCAAACATGAGCGTTATGGGCTTTGACCCGCTCAAGTATTACACGGGCCGTTCACCTCTTGAAGCAGTAAGCATCGGCGTAAAGCTTCTTGATGACGATGTTACCCTCAGATGTAACATCGTAACCCTCTCCGACGAGGAAAACTATGAGGACAAAACTATGGTTGACTACTCCGCAGGCGATATCAGCACCGCAGAAGCGGCAGAGCTTATTAAAACTGTGCAGGAGGTTTTCGGCAACGAAAAATACACCTATTACAGCGGTGTAAGCTACCGTCACTGTCTCACCGTTCACAAGGGTACAACAGACCTGGGCGATATGACACCTCCCCACGATATAAGCGACAGAGTAATAGGCCCCTATCTTTCAAAGAGCGAGAATGCGGCTGAGCTTATCGCTATGATGAAAAAGAGCTATGACGTACTCAAGGACCACCCGATAAACCTTAAGAGAATTGCCGAGGGCAAGCGTCCCGCCAACTCCATATGGCTCTGGGGCGAGGGCAATAAGCCTATCCTTCCCTCATTTGAAAGCCTTTACGGACTCAAGGGCAGTGTTATCTCCGCCGTTGACCTTCTCAAGGGTATAGGCATCAGTGCAGGCATGTCAACTCCCGACGTACCCGGCGCAACCGGATATATAGATACCAACTTCGAGGGCAAGGCCCGGTACGCTCTTAAGGAGCTTGAGGACGGTAAGGATTTCGTATATATCCACATTGAAGCTCCCGACGAATGCGGACACAGAAATGAGCCTGAAAATAAGGTTCGTGCCATTGAGCTTATAGATGAAAAGGTGCTTTCCATACTTCTTGAGGGACTTGAGAAGTACGATGACTATAAGATTATGATTCTTCCCGATCATCCTACACCCATCGTGACAAAGACTCACGCAAGAGACGCGGTGCCTTATATGATTTATCACAAGAGTGTACCCGTTGACGGTGTCGATACCATCAACGAGGATACCGCAAAGGCAACGGGCAACTTTATCGAAAAGGGCTCAGAGCTTATGAGCAGATTCGTGGGCAGATAATGAAGGGGAAAATATCACGTATAAAACCGGTATTTTTTCCTCTGACGGTCCTGCTTTTGCTTAACCTGTTTTCGTTTACGGGTCTCGCTGCTTCGGCAGAGAATGTAGGCACCGCATACGATATAAACCTCTCCCTTGTTTACGGTCTTGTTGCTGCAATATCTTTTTCACTCCTATTGGTCTACCGCTTTGGGGTACGCCGCCGCGAAATGTGGCTGGCGCTTCTTTTCAGCGCAGTTTTTGTGGTCAATGCGGGATATTTTCTGCTTTCCGTTTCAAGAAGCCTTGATTTTGCTTTATGGGCAAACCGAGTGTCTTATCTCGGCTCCGCATTTCTCCCCTTGTGTATGTTTATGTCAATAGCGGGAGTATGCAGAATAAAGCCGGGTAAAATCTTTGTAACGGCAGCAGTGATTGTGGCGTGCCTTATGTTTTTGCTTGCGGCAAGCGGCGGCTGGCTCAGTGTTTACTATAAACAGGTAAGCCTCGTTATTGAAAACGGCTCGGCAAGACTCGATAAGGTTTACGGTGAGCTTCATATACTCTATCTCATCTATCTTGTTGTCTGCTTCGCTCTTATGGTAGGTGTTATAATTCACTCCGTAGTTAGAAAAAAGCTCGCCTCCTATAAATACGCAGCCATGGTCGCCCTTGTAGTTCTGCTGAATCTTCTGATATGGTTTATTGAGCAGATTGTAAATACGGATTTCGAGGTGCTCTCCGTTTCCTATATTGTCAGTGAGCTGCTTCTGATGTTTATTTACGGTATGCTCAATGACCACAACGAGCTTCACCGAAATCTCGAAAAGGTAACCGCAGAGACTCAGAAGAAAAAAGATACACCGAATGAAAAAAAGACCTATACCGCCGAAGAAGTCAAAGGCTTTATTTCAGCTCTGGCTCTTACGGAAGCGCTTACCTCCAGGGAAGAGGAGGTCCTCATCCTGACTCTCTCAGGAGAAAAAAGAAAAGCCGTCGCCGATGCACTCGGTGTTTCGGAAAACACGGTCAAGACTCATCTTTCACATATCTTCGCAAAGTTGGGGGTTTCCTCGAAAAAGGAGCTTACAGAGAAGATATTTTCTGAAAAAGAATGAAAACACACAAAATCACCCTTTTTTTGATAAAACGGGTGATTTTTTTCTTTGCCTGCTGTGATAAAATCAAAATTACAATAGGTTTATTGTATACATAACAGCCCGAAAATCAAAGGAGGAAAAACATTATGAAGAAAAAATTATTAGGTATTGCACTGCTTGTAGTGTTGCTCGTCGGCGTACTTGCTTTGTCAGCTTCTGCCGAGGGAACACTGGGTACAGTCATGAACATTACTATCAACGATCTCGACGAGCCTGTTCCCGGTAAGTCGATAGATTTTAATGCAACACCCTACAGAGAGAATCTTTATGAAATTGCAAACAACGGCTATTGTGTTTTCTGGTATGACGAAACAGGCGACGGAGAAGAGCTGCTCTGGAATGAGTATCCCGTATACACAAAGGGTCATGATTACAGGGTAAGAGTTTATGTTGAGCCCAAGGCAGGTTATGAGTTTGCTGAGGATCCGTCAACTATGACCGCATTCATCGGCGATAAGGTAGCACATGTATACAAGGATAGTAACGGTTATTTTGTTCAGTTATATTATGACACATGCGGTACTATTGAAAATATCGATATCTTTTTTGAATACCCCTCCCAAGGTGAAGCCCCCTCTTTCGAAAAGATAGACACCGCCAGATATTACAGTGACGGTAACGTATCTCCCGAAGTAAACGGCGTCAAATGGTATGATGTAACTGACGGAAAGTATCTTATAAGCGGTACAGGCGCAAAATTTATATGCGGACATACTTACAAGGTTACCTTTACCCTCAGAGCGTCCGGTGACTGCGAGTTCGGCAATGCAGAAGCATATGTTAACGGTAAAGCTGCCATCTTAGACTGGTGTAGCCCCTATATTGTAACTGTTACATATGAATTCGATGAATTGACTTGTGCTCCCGGGATTGTTGAGGGCGAATTCCCCTCCTGCAACAGTACAGGTCATATAGGATACTTTGCCTGCCCTTGCGGAAAATGGTATTGGGATGAAGAAGGAACAGAGCCCATTGAAAACAAAGATGATATTCTTATACCTCCCACAGGTGCGCATACCGAAGAGCAGGTTGTAACAAAGGCAACAACCTCTAAAAACGGCAAAATCGAAACGAGGTGCTCCGAATGCGGCAAGGTATTAAACACACAGACAATCGCAAAGATAAGCTCCGTCACCCTCTCAAAGGAAAACTATATCTATGACGGCAAGAATAAGACACCCAAGGTAACAGTTAAGGATGCCGACGGTAAGACTCTTGTCAAGAACGTTGACTATAAAACATCGGTTGCCTCAAAGAGAAGCGGTATCGGCAGATACACCGTTAAAGTGACCTTCATCGGTAAATACAGCGGCACAAAGAATGTTTACTTCTACATCAAGACAGATAAACCCGCAACAGTTAAGTCAGCCGCTCAGACAACATCATCGGTTAAGCTCAGCTGGTCAGCAGTACCCGGTGCGGCAGGCTACACTGTTTACCGCTACAGCCCCTCAAAGAAGGCTTACGTCAAGGCAGGTACAACTGAGGGTACTTCATTTACGGTAAGCAAGCTCTATGCAGGCACAAAGTATACCTTCAGAGTTGTTTCCTACGGCAAAACAAGTGCAGGCAAGGTTTATGACAGTGACACCTATGCACTTCTCAAGACCGCAACAAAGACAAA
>JAZULG010000187.1:0-4901 GCA_045603005.1 Acutalibacteraceae bacterium | reverse complement strand
TGACAGCAGGTTTTGACAGCAAAAACCTGTGACAATACTGATAATAGTGATAATTGTGATAAAAAGAGTTCCTGTTTTTGTTCAAAACGAGAACTTTTTAACGGTTTTTATGCTATAAGACATCGAGTGGGAATAAAAACCTGCCTCATTTATAAAGATGAGCCCGAAAACCCTTGGGAATAAAGGACTTTCGGGCTTTGTTTTATTTATACATCGCAATATATATGATTGTTTTTCTTTGCAAATCACTAATACATAGAGGAGTTTTCATTATGACAAACAACACCGTACCGACATTTTATTCCGGCGATATAATAATTGACGGCATTCCAGAAAAATCAGATAAGGCGATAAGGGTTATGTCATATAATCTGCGATATTGTGACGATAAAGCAGGTAGTGTGAAAGACCGTTCTGAAATAACGGTCGCAATAATCAATCAATATTTACCTGATTCCGTCGGCGTTCAGGATGCGACGGGGGAATGGATGAAAATTCTTACCG
Source organism: Acutalibacteraceae bacterium (assembly GCA_045603005.1). Lineage (GTDB taxonomy): Bacteria > Bacillota > Clostridia > Oscillospirales > Acutalibacteraceae > UBA6857. Next base: position 4,397 of record JAZULG010000187.1, on the reverse strand, counting down.
CAAATCTTGAAAGGTACGCCTTTGTCGGTGAAAACAGAGACGAGGATGAGGGCAGTGAGCACAACACCGTTTTTTATCTCAGAGATAAATATGAATTACTCGACAGCGGTACAATATGGCTCAGTGATACACCTGAAGTAAAGTATACAAAATATGAGCAGTCAAACTGTACAAGAATAGCCACATGGGTAACACTTAAAAGCAGAGAGACGGGAAGTATACATACTCATATAAATACCCATCTTGATCATATGAGTGACAGTGCAAGAATAATGCAGACGAAGGTTTTGAAAAAGAAAATAGACGAGCTTCAGAGATCAGGTGCGGTTATTTGTACCGGTGATTTTAACTCCGAGCCTATAAGTGAAACCTACCGCTCAATGCTGCAGACTGTAAAAGATGCAAAACACCTTGCTGAAAGAAGCGATGAGGGAATAACCTTCCATAACTATGGCGAAATTAGGGATGATGCTGCAGGTCCTATTGACTATGTTTTTGTTACAGATACGGTTCGTGCGGAAGAGTATAAGATTATCCGTAATAAAGTAAACGGGATGTATCCTTCAGACCATTATCCTATTATGGCAGATTTAATACTGTGACTGAGAAATCTTTAAGAAAATATCGTTGAACTTGTCATAAAAGACTTGAACAGCGATATTTTTTGTTGTATAATACCTAAGTTCGTTTGTTATGTTAAAGTGTTAATTTGCATACATAAAAGCGAAATTAAAATACATAAATATGCATAAAGTATTGACTTTAACTTAAAAAGATGTATAATATATCCTAAATTATGCATAAAGAGGTAAAATATGATCAAGGTATTTATTGACGGTCAGGCGGGTACAACGGGCCTGCAGTTAAAAAAGAAGCTGACAGCACATCCTGAGGTTGAGCTTGTTGAGATAGACGAAGCTCTGCGTAAGGATGAAGCTGAGCGCAGCAGACTTATGAATGAGTCGGATGTTGTTTTTCTTTGTCTTCCCGATGCTGCGGCGATTGAGGCGGTTAAGCTTGTTACAAACCCTGATACTGTGATAATAGATGCGAGTACCGCACACCGTGTGAATGACGAATGGACCTATGGTTTTCCTGAACTTTCACAGAAGCACAGAGAGGCAATATCCCGTTCAAAGAGGATAGCAAATCCCGGATGTCACGCTACAGGTTTTATTTCGATAGTTTACCCGCTTGTTGCGACAGGGGTAATGTCTCCCGATTATCCGGTTACTGCTCATAGTATTACGGGTTACAGCGGTGGCGGAAATAAAATGATAGGCGAGTACGAGGCTCAGGACAGACCCTACGAGCTAAAAAGTCCCCGACAGTACGGACTTACACAGATGCATAAGCATCTCCCTGAGATGGTAAAGGTTACCGGTCTTTTTAACGAGCCGGTGTTTAATCCGATTGTCAGCGATTTCTATTGCGGAATGGCAGTTTCTGTACCTCTGCATACGTCTCGACTCAAGAAAAAGCTCAGTCTGTACGAAATGAAGGAGCTTTTTGTGAGGTACTATTCAGACAGTACCTTTATATCGGTGCACAGCGGACCTGAAAACGGATTTTTACCTGCAACGGGACTTGAGGGTACAAATAAACTCAGAATATACATCTGCGGAAATGATGAACGAATGACTATAACTGCGGTGTTTGATAATTTAGGAAAAGGCGCTTCATCGGCGGCAATACAGAATATGAATATTGCTATGGGATTTAATGAAGCAACGGCACTTTAAGGAGGCAGATACAATGGAATTTATAAAGGGCGGTGTTACTGCTGCTAAGGGCTTTACAGCATCGGGTATTCATTGCGGAATAAGAAAAAACCAGATAAAAAAGGATCTTGCAATGATAAAGAGTGAGATTAGGGCAGCGGCAGCAGCGGTTTACACTCAGAATAAGGTTTACGGTGCACCTATCACCGTTACAAGAAACAATATCAGCGACGGATATGCACAGGCAGTTATAGTAAACAGCGGAAATGCAAACACCTGTAATGCAGACGGAGTAGAAAAGGCTGAAATGATGTGCGAAATTGCGGCAAAGGCTCTTTTTGTCGATAAGAATGATGTAATTGTTGCATCGACGGGTGTTATCGGTATGACTCTTGATGTAACACCTATTGCCGAGGGCGTTCCCGCACTTGCTTCGCAGATGAGCGAAGACGGAGGCAAGGATGCGGCTGAAGCGATTATGACAACGGATACAGTTTCAAAAGAGGTTGCAGTTGAAATAGAGCTTGACGGTAAGAAGGTAAGAATCGGTGCCTGCTGTAAAGGCTCAGGTATGATACATCCCAATATGGCAACAATGCTTTGCTTTATTACTACTGACTGCGCAATAAGCAGTGTAATGCTTCAGAAGGCTCTCTCTTCTGTTGTCAAGGATACCTTCAATATGATTTCTGTTGACGGTGATACATCAACAAACGATATGGTTTGTATTATGGCAAACGGCAAGGCGGAAAACAATGAGATTGTCGAGGAAAATGCTGACTTTGAGATTTTCAGAGAGGCTCTTTTTGAAGTGTCAGTTAAGCTTTCACGCCTTATAGCAGGCGACGGTGAGGGTGCTCAGAGGCTTCTTGAATGTAAGGTTACAGGTGCGCCTGACGAAAAAACTGCAAAGGATATCGCAAAAAGTATAATCTGCTCATCCCTTGTTAAAACCGCAATGTTCGGTGCCGATGCCAACTGGGGCAGAATACTCTGTGCTATCGGCTATACTCCCGGTGATTTCAGTGTTGATACAATCGATGTGTACCTTTCCTCCTGTAAGGGTACCGTCAAGGTTTGTGAGAAGGGCTTCGGTATTGAGTTCAGCGAGGAGAAGGCAAAGGAAATCCTTCTTGAAAGCGAAATCAATCTTCTTATTGAGATGAATCAGGGCAAAAATGAGGCAACGGCATGGGGCTGTGACCTCACCTATGATTATGTTAAGATAAACGGCGACTACCGTACATAAGAGGTGCAAAGAAATGTCAGAAAATCATATAACAGATGAAAAGAAGGCGCGCGTGCTGACCGCTGCGCTTCCCTATATTCAGAAGTACTACGGAAAAACCGTTGTTGTCAAATACGGCGGAAATGCAATGATAAATCCGGAGCTTAAGAAAGCGGTTATGAGTGACATTATCCTGCTTTCTCTTGTCGGCATCAAAATCGTACTCGTGCACGGTGGCGGCCCTGAAATCAGCGGAATGCTCAATAAGTTAGGTATTGAGTCAAAGTTTGTCAACGGACTGAGATACACCGATAAGGATACAGCAGAGATTGTGCAGATGGTTCTTTCGGGTAAAACCAACAAGGACCTTGTCTCACTTATAGAAGTCTGCGGTGGCAAAGCAGTCGGACTTTGCGGAATTGACGGTGCTATGATTAAAGCCGAGAAGCTCGATGACGGCTTCGATTACGGATACGTTGGTGAGATAATTGAAATTGATCCGAGACCCATTATAAAGGTGCTCGAGGAAAATTACATACCCGTTATTGCAACGGTAGGTATTGATGCTGAGGGTCAGGTATATAACATAAATGCCGATACGGCGGCAGCGGAAATTGCATCAGCTCTTAATGCTGAGAATATAATTACTCTTACTGACATACCGGGCCTTTTAAGGGATGTCAGTGATGCAGATTCACTTATCCCAGAGATTCACGTCGATGAAATTGAGAATCTTATTAACAGCGGTGTTATTTCAGGCGGTATGATACCTAAGGTCAAGAGCCTTGAAAAAGCGGTACGTGAGGGCGTTAAAAAGGCGGTTATGATTGACGGCAGAATACCTCATTCGATTCTTATTGAGATGTTCTCCGATGAAGGTATCGGTACTCTTATGACAAAGTGAGGCAAAGCTATGAGTGAATTTGAAAAAATAAAAGCTCTTGATGACGAGAATGTTGCGCATACTTACGGTCGTTTTCCCGTTGCGATAAAGGAGGGAAAGGGCGCAACCTGCTATGATTTTGACGGAAAAAAATATGTTGACTTTTCAAGCGGTATTGGTGTTAACTCTCTCGGTTTTTGTGATGAAGGCTGGGTTAACGCTGTGACAAAGCAGCTTAATACACTTCAGCATATTTCAAATCTCTATTATACCGAGCCTTGCGCGAGGGCTGCAAAGCTTCTTTGTGAAAAGACGGGTATGAAAAAGGTGTTTTTCTCAAACAGCGGTGCTGAAAGCAACGAAGGTGCAATTAAGTGTGCAAGAAAGTACAGCTACACAAAGTACGGGGAAAACAGAAGCAAGGTTATAACTCTTGTAAATTCCTTCCACGGAAGGACAGTAACTACCCTTGCCGCAACAGGTCAGGATGTTTTTCATAAATACTTTTTCCCTTTTACGGACGGCTTCGAATTTGCACCTGCAAATGATTTCGAAAAGCTCACAG
>JAZULG010000186.1:0-12802 GCA_045603005.1 Acutalibacteraceae bacterium | reverse complement strand
CGCACAGATAAAGGCTTTTCGGAACTTTTGCAAAATCTCGACTACAACTGCTAGGCACGCTCCCAAAGCAGATGCGCTACCAAACTGCGCTACGCCTCGATATTATTGACTTCATTCTTTTATGGGCTTCGGCAATTTTTGTCTGCTTTGTCCGCCCTCTTGCGGTGCCCGAAATTCATTACGGCTTGGAGTGCCTATGAATTTCGACCGCTGCGCCATCCTTGCCTCGCTTCATCGTCCCCCGGACGCGCTTCGGCGAGAATGCCCAAAGCAGAGCAGAACCAAACTGCGCTACGCCTCGATACAACACAGAATTATATATCAAAGCGGTTTTTTTGTCAACCTTTATTTCCCGGAGGCTTGCTTTTCTTTTAAATTTGTTATTCGGAAATTTAATTCTGTACCGCCGTGGTATGATTGATGCAACGAGAAAAGTAAAGGAAGGTACAATATGAAGATTTTAATTGTCAACGGAAGTCCAAAGGGCAAGTACAGCATTACTCTGCAGACTATTAACTATCTTGAAATTCTTCATCCCGAGCACGAATTCAGAGTGCTTCACGCAGGTCAGATCATCAAGAAGCTTCAGAGAGATTTTACTCCCGCTTTTGAAATGCTCAGGGAGGCTGAGCTTATAGTTTTTTCCTATCCGGTCTACACTTTTATTGCACCGAGCCAGCTTCACTATTTTATCAGCCTTATGAAAAACAGCGGTGTTGATTTCAGTGACAAGTACGTCACACAGATTACAACTTCAAAGCATTTCTACGATGTGACCGCTCATAAGTACGTCGAGGATAACTGCCACGATATGAATATGAAGGTCATAAAGGGCCTTTCCGCCGATATGGATGACCTTACCACGGTAAAGGGTCAGAAGGAGGCTGAGGAGTTTTTCAAACTCGTACTCTGGAGCTGTGAAAACGGCTTCTGTGAGCCTGATGCCGAAAAAGCTAAGGTCAAGAAGCCTGTAAGGGTAAATCCTGCTGAGGGTATTATCGCAAAGAGCGACAGAGAGGTTGTTGTGGTAACCGATGCAGGTGATGAGGACACACAGCTTAAGGCCATGATAAAGCGCTTTGCTGCTACGGTACCTATGAAGTGCAAGGTGGTAAATATTGCCGAGTATCCCATAAAGGGAGGCTGTCTCGGTTGCTTCAAGTGTGCTGTTTCGGGAAAATGTGTATACAAGGACGGCTTTGATGAATTTCTGCGCAATGAAATTCAGTCGGGAGATGCAATTGTTTACGCTTTTACCGTACGTGACCATTCAATGGGTCCCCGCTTCAAGATGTATGACGACAGACAGTTCTGCAACGGTCACCGTACCGTTACAATGGGTATGCCTGTGGGATATATTGTCAGCGGTCAGTACAGCACTGAGGCAAACCTTCAGATGATTGTTGAGGGCAGAGCCGAGGTGGGAGGCAACTTCCTTTGCGGCGTTGCTACCGATGAAATCAATCCCGACGGAGAAATCGACCGTCTTGCAAAAACTCTCGCCTATGCGGTGCAGAGAGGCTATACCCGTCCCTCTAATTTCTACGGCGTCGGAGGTATGAAGATATTCCGCGACCTTATCTATATTATGCAGGGTATGATGAAGGCTGACCACAAATTCTATAAGGCACACGGTCAGTACGACTTCCCGCAGAAGCAGAAGGGCAGACTTATCGCTATGTACCTTGTGGGCGGGCTCATGACACTGCCTATGCCCAAGGGAAACCCGAAGTTGGCAAATGTTATGAATGAGGGTATGCTTATGCCCTATAATGCAGTGCTTGAAAAGGCGAGAAAAGAGCAGAAAAGTAATAAATGACAGCACAGGCAGAATTTGTGTTGTAATTTGACGAAATATGTTGTCTATTTTCGATAAAATTAACAGTTTGTTAGCAAATCGAAGACAATAATAATGTATAACTATATAGGTTGCGCTGAGAAGCGCGACGTAACAAAATTTTTGGAGGAAAAATCAAATGAAAAAGATTTTAGCAATCGTACTCGCACTTACAGTAGTTCTTGTTTGCTTCGCAGCTTGCGGCAACAAGACAAAGAATGAAGCAACTCCCACAGATGCAGAAACAACTGTAGCAGGTGAAGAAACAACTGTAGCAACAGAGGAAGAAACAACTGCAGCTGACGAAAACAACGGTGAAGCTGAAGCTCCCGCTGACCTTGATGCAGTAGCACTTCTTAATGCAGTATTCGCAACCTACGCTGAAGAGAACAAGTTCCCCATCGGCGGCGGTGACATGGACAACATGGCAATGGATGCAGCAGGTAAGTATGACCTTGCTCTTATCGAAGAGCTCAACGTTGTTGCACACCTTCCCGCTTCACAGAATGCAAACGTTGAAGAAGCAGCTAACGTTATGAACATGATGAACGCTAACAGCTTCTCAGGTGCTGCATACCTTCTTAAGGACGGTACAGACGCAGCTACCTTTGCAGCAGATTTCAAGGCAGCTCTTGACAACGCTCAGTGGATGTGCGGCTTCCCCGAGAAGTTCGTAGTTATCCAGGCAGGTGACTATGTTATCACTGCATACGGCCTTGCAACCAACATCGACTACTTCAAGACTCAGGCAACATCAGCTCTTGCAGGTTCAGCAGTAGTTCTTGAGGGCGACATCGTAGCATAAGTCAAGAAATATGGTTTTTTCATCAATTCCGTTTTTATACGTATTTTTACCCCTGGTACTGTTGGTGTATTTTATTGCACCGAGAAAGCTTAAAAATACTGTTCTTCTGTTTTTCTCCCTTGCCTTCTATTGGTGGGGCGAGCCGAAGTACACGATTCTTATGCTTGTTACCATCACCTTCTGCTATATTGCGGGATTGCTGACGGAAAAACTAAGAGAAACTCGTTTCGCAAAACCGCTGCTGGTAATATCAGTAGCGGTTCCTCTTATTTTCCTCGGCATTTTCAAATATGCAGATTTCATACTGGGGTCAATAGGCAGCCTTACGGGGGCTGACATTCCGCTTTTAAAATTAGCTTTGCCTATCGGTATAAGCTTCTACACCTTCCAGGCGCTGAGCTATGTTGTTGACGTTTACAGAGGCGACACTCCCGCTCAGAAAAACTGGGTAAACCTTGCGGCATACGTAGTTCTTTTCCCTCAGCTTATTGCGGGCCCCATCGTAAGATATACCACTGTCGCTGAGGATCTTACCGAGAGAACACTCTCCTTTGAGAAGTTTTCCGTCGGTGCGAGACGCTTTATAGTCGGTCTGGGAAAAAAGGTTTTGCTTGCCGATATACTTGCTTCTTTATGTGCTGCGTACCGTGTAAGTGCTGAGCCCAGCGTTGCCTTTGCGTGGCTGTATGCAATCTCCTATGCTCTTCAGATTTATCTGGATTTCTCAGCCTACAGTGATATGGCTATCGGTATGGGTAAGATGCTCGGCTTCCGATTCCTCGAAAACTTCGATTATCCTTATATATCAAAGAGTATTACCGAATTCTGGCGCAGATGGCATATGTCTCTCGGCTCATGGTTCAGAGACTATGTATACATTCCTCTCGGTGGCAACAGAAAGGGTACCTTACGCCACATTATCAACATTTTTGTTGTGTGGGGTCTTACGGGCATCTGGCACGGCGCCGGCTGGACATTTATGAGCTGGGGTCTTTACTTCGGTGTTCTTCTGCTTCTTGAAAAGTTTGTTTACGGTAAGGTTCTCAAGAAGACGCCATCCTTCATTCAGCATTTTTACGTGCTGTTTATGGTATTGCTCTCATGGGTTCTCTTTAATGCTTCAACCTTTACAGAGGCGTGGAATGACCTTAAGAATATGTTCGGAATGGCAGGTCTGCCTCTGATAACTGCAGATACTCTTTATAATCTCAGATCCTATCTTGTGGTAATTCTCATAGGTCTCTTTGCATCAACCCCTATTACGAGAAATATTGCAAGAAAGTATGAAAAGACAAAAGTGGCAGCGGTACTTGAGCCTGTTTTCGTTGCGGTTGTGCTTATTGTTACAACTGCGTATCTTGTTGACGGCTCCTTCAGTCCTTTCCTTTATTTCAGATTCTGAGGAGGTGCGGATGAATGAATAGGATAAGATATATTATAACAAGCCTTGTTTTCTGTATCATTATCGGGGGCTTCTCCGCATGGCTTCTTGTGAGAAATCCCGATGAAATATCCGAGTGGGAGAGAAGACCTCTTGCACAGTTCCCCGAGGTTTCCTACGAGACACTTATGGACCGCAACTTTATGAACGGCTTTGAAAGCTACGTAAACGAGCAGTTCCCCTTAAGAAATACCTTCAGAAGAATCAAGGCAATGATTCTTTTTGATGTTTATCAGCAGAAGGATAACAACGGTATTTATGTTGCCGACGGGCACGCAAGTAAATTTGACGTTGATCTGGAGCAAGAGCAGCTTGACCTCTTCTGTGAAAGAATAAACAGTCTTTATGAAAGGAATATTGAGGGGACCGATTGTAATGTTTACTACGCAATCATTCCCGATAAAAACTACTTCCTTGCAGAAAAGAACGGATATCCCAATTTCAGCTATGACTACCTTTACAGTGAGGTCGGAAAGGGTCTTAACGGAAATATGCAGGAAATTATAATCAGCGATAAGCTCTCAGCTGACGATTACTATACAACCGATACTCACTGGAGACAGGAGCAGATAGTTGACGTTGCAAACCATATCCGTGAGCAGATGGGTATGGCTCCCGTTACAGACTACACTCAGCAGAGTGCGGGCGATTTCTACGGTGTATACTACGGTCAGTCGGCGCTTTCGCTTGATCCCGATGAAATCATTTATCTCACTAATGAGCAGATAAATGCATCAACGCTTTATCTTGCCGACGATCAAGGTAAGCTCAACGAGTCACCCTTCTACGATCTTGAGATGCTCAACGATATGGATCATTACAACATCTTCCTTTCAGGTGCGAGAAAGCCCCTTGTAAAGATTGTCAATCCTATGGGTCAGGAGGGCAAGAGACTTGTTGTTTTCCGTGACTCCTACGGCAGCAGTCTTGTACCTCTTCTCATGAGCGATTACAGTGAGATTGTTGTGATTGATACACGCGACCTTAATCCTTTGATGATACCCTATTTTGTTAAATTCACAGATCAGGACGTGCTTTTTATTTACAGCACTCTTGTGGTTGAGCAGAGTACGGATTTGCTTAAATGAATATCATAATATAAGGCTCTGTCGGTGTAAAACCCGACAGAGCTTTTTCATATATTTCTCTTTAGCTTAATAGAATTGTATTATAACATTAGGAGGGATAATATATGGACAGAAATCTTGATGAAATGATAAAGCTTTATTCCGACGAGCTTATGAGCTATGCTAAAGAACATAACAGTGAGAGTCTTGTGATAAAAAATACTCCGAAGGAAAACACGCAGTCTTATGAGGCTGTTCAAAGTGAAGAGGAGGAGGGCAACGAAGAACTGCCGCATGAAAAGGAAGAAGAAAAAACGCAGGAAAAAGGAGAGCCTCTCAGAGAGCTTCCCTCTGAGGAGAATATGGAAAGCTTTGCAACCTTTAAAGGGCGGGTGCTCACCGGCTTCGGAGCCTTTCCCGTTGAAAATGCGAAGGTGATTCTTTACAGAAACAATGTGATTTACGCCTTTCTTGTTACGGATAAAAGCGGAGAAACGCCCGTAATAAAAATCGAAGCCTTTCCCGAAAAGAACTCACTTGAGCCGCTCAGTGATGAGCAGAGAACAGATTACACTGCAGACGTTTATGCAGAGGGCTTCAATGAAAAGAAGAATCTTCTTGTGAGCGCAGTAGGAGGCTCCGATATTGTGCTCGATGTTGAGCTTACTCCCGAAAGTGAGGCGATAAGCTGATGGCTGTGCCTACCATACCGGCTACGGTGAGAGTGCATCTCGGTCCGCCGGGAAGTAATGCTCAGAATGTTGAGGTTCCCTTCGCCGATTATATAAAGAATGTTGCCTCCTCGGAGATTTTTTCCACATGGGACGAAGCGGCAATAAGGGCGAATGTGCTCGCTCAGATATCCTTTGCTCTCAATCGGGTCTACACCGAGTGGTACAGAGCTATGGGCTACGATTACGATATAACAAACAACACTGCCTATGACCAGAAATTCATAAACGGCAGAAATATTTACGCCAACATAAGCGAGATTGTAGATGAGCTTTTTAATGATTATCTGCGGGAAGAGGGTAATCTCAACCCACTTTTTGCTCAGTACTGTAACGGTACAACAGTAACCTGTGACGGACTTTCTCAATGGGGGAGTCAGAGCCTTGCCGAGAGAGGCTACAGTGATGTTGAAATACTTAAATATTATTACGGCGAGGATATTGAGGTGGTTGTCAACGCCCCGGTTGCCGATAACGTACCCTCTTATCCTGATGTGCCGCTGAGAAGAGACGATCTGAGTGAAAACGTACGCCGTATGCAGCTCTATCTTAACCGTATATCCGTCAACTATCCTGCAATACCGAAGATTGTCGCCGTAACGGGGAGATTTGACGAGAATACAGAAAACTCGGTGAAGACCTTTCAGCGGATTTTCGATCTGACAGCTGACGGAATTATCGGAAAGGCCACCTGGTACAGAATTATCTACATCTTTGATGCGGTGACAAGGCTTGCAGAGCTTGAAAGCGAGGGGATAGGCTATGAAAGCCTGCCTTTGCAGTTTCAGAATGACCTTTCTCAGGGGGACAGCGGCGGTCAGGTTGTGTCTTTGCAGTATTTTCTTGTGCTTCTTTCAAGGTTTGTGGACTTTGTACCCGAAATTACCGTTGACGGCACTTACGGACAAGCAACTGCAAATGCCGTGTCTGCCTTTCAGCGATATAAGGGGTTGCCTGTGACCGGCAGGGTTGACCGCACAACGTGGGAAAGTCTTTATCAGGCTTATGCGGGGGTTACGGATTATCTTGCAAGGGAAAATAAGGTTGACCCCGTACCCACACAGCCTTTCCCGGGAGTTACGCTCAGACGCGGGGACGTTGGTCCCTCGGTACGTGTTATGAGGACCTATCTTTCATATATTTCCGATTATTTTTTTGACCTGCCGTCAATAGGTGTCAGCAACATCTTTGATATGAGATTGCAGAATACCGTGCAGGCATTTCAGCGGATTTTTGCCCTTAACCCCACGGGTCAGATTGACGAAAGGACGTGGAATACCGTAGCCGATGTTTACAGTACCCTCAGAGAGGGACAGCAGAGAATAGAGGGGCAGTATCCCGGGTACGAGCTGAGGAGGGAGTAAGATGACAGAAAAGCAGAAAGCGATATACGAGGCGCAAGGGTATCTCAGGAACATATCGAGAGCCTTCGGAGAAATACCGCTGCTCACATCCGACGGTATTTACGGTGAAGAGACAGAAAAAGCAGTCCTTGCCTTTCAGAGAAGGCAGGGACTTACTCAAAACGGTATTATAGGCTACGAAACATGGACGGAGATAGTGAAGGAAAATGACAGAGCTGTGTTTTTGACTTCCGAAACGGCACTTATTGATAAGGAGAAGCTGCCGTTAAGGCGCGGTGATAAGGATGATGCAGTTTATCACCTTAAAACGATGCTCCTTTATTTAGGGCGGAATTACGGCAATTTTGACGAGGTCACGGTAAACGATGAATTTGACGCCGAGACGGAAAAAAGCGTCAGACAGTGGCAAAGAGTGATAAGAGCCGAGGAAACGGGCGAGGTTGACAAGCTGACATGGGAGCGGCTTGTGGGGTGGTATCTTTTGTAAAAAAACAACAACAGCCAACTTCAAATGGCTGTTGTTACTTTTTTATCTCAATTTTATTCATTGCAAATTCAAGGGCTAGCGATATAAGCTCATTTCGGCTTCGGTTTGTTTCTGCAGCAAGCTTATCGTAATAATCTATAATAGCTTTATCAACTCTTATAGAAAACATAACGGGCTGGGTGCGTTTTGATATTTCAAGCTTTTCGTTTTCCTGCATAAAATCACCTCTTAATATTATTTTATATCATTTCTTAACATAAATATATGTTAAATTTATGTTGACTTTTAAACATAAAGTATATATAATGAAATAAAATAATCCAAGGGGGAATTTAAAATGTCAATTAACGATTTAATGGCTGACAAGTCTCTTATTCCGTTTTTGTTAATAGCGACGGTGATTGGTTTGATTGTTGCTATACCTATGTGGATGAGGTTTGTAAACAAATCAACAAATAGTCTTTTTGGCGAAGAAGAGATAGGCGAACTTGAAGAAGAAAAAAATGTAAAAGTTCTTGAAAAACGAGTTAATTCTTTTCAAGGAATAAAAGGAGCCACTTATAACACTGTTGTTTTTGAAATGGAAAACGGTAATCGTGTTGAATTGGGAATAAAATCTCAAGATGTTTTTAGTGTTATGATAGAGGGGGATGTAGGTACCCTAAAATACAGAGGTAAAAAAATTGAGAGCTACGAAAGGAATAAATAAAATGAAAAAAGCGATTATTGCTATTTGGGCTGTCTTATTGTCGCTTACTTTATGTGGTTGTTCGCCAGACCAAAGAACTTGTTCCTATTGCGATAGCACAAATATTGAATATAAGGCTTCTTTTTCTGCTACCGGTTCAATCGAGTATCTTTGTTCAGATTGTTTCCGTGAAAGAAATAATAATCCTGCATATAAGCAAACTTGGACAATAGAAAGAATGTGACATACATTAAAAGGACAGAGATTTTTATTTCTCTGTCCTATTTTATCTTATTTTAAGCTCTCAAGAAGATACGGTACAGCTTCCTCAAAGTTAACTCCGTAATCATTACCCTTGGGGTCCTCGATGGTAAGGCGGATGCTCTCGCTTGTGTAGTCAGCCGCAATTCTTGCAGCATCCTTCCAGGAAAGGCCTCTCACAATACCGCCAAGGCAGGTGCTTGAGAAAATGTCGCCTGTGCCATGGTAGCTTCTTGACTGCTTCTTGTGGGTGTAGTGATAGTATTCATCATTTACCGAGTCATAGCCCATAACGCCTGTTGTGCCTTCCTCAAAGGAAACGCCTGTGAGAATTGCAATCTTTGCACCGAGAGCAGTGAGCTTCTTAAGAAGTTCCTTTACATAGCTTTCGTCGTACTTTTCCTTGTACTCCTCACCGAGCATAAAGCAGGCTTCGGTGATGTTGGGCACGATAATGTCAGCCTTTGCGCAGAGAGTTGCCATATATTTTGCAAACTCCTCGTTGAAGGCAGGATAAAGCTTGCCATTGTCTGCCATAGCAGGGTCAACAAAGAGTAGTGAGCCTTCCTTTACGAAGCTGTCAGCCATTTCCTTCATAAGGTCAATCTGCTCAAAGGAGCCGAGATAGCCTGTGTACATTGCATCAAAGGTGATACCTTCCTTTTTCCAGTGGTCGGTGATGGGCTTTATCTGGTCGGTGAGGTCCTTTACTGTAAAGCCGCTGAACATGGTGTGGGTTGATAAAACCGCAGTGGGAATAATTGCCGCCTCAATACCCATAGCTGAAATGATGGGCAGAGCAACGGTAAGTGAGCATTTACCCACGCAGGAAATATCCTGAACAGTTACGATTCTTTTCATAATATGTACCGCCTTTTATATTATTTTGTATTTACAAAGCTACTGTTTTACATTATACTTATATTTGACCATATTTAAATACCCAAAAACCGAATAATTTATATGGTCAGATTGGAGCGGCGTTATGCTTACCTATTCATTCTCGGAAAGAAAGGGCGAGAGCCTTTACGAATACCTTTATAAATGTATAAAGGAGGACATACTTTCGGGCAGACTCAGGGCAGAAGAAAAACTGCCGTCTAAGAGAAGCCTTGCGCAGAATCTTAATATCAGTACCATTACCGTTGAAACTGCTTACGGTCAGCTTATGGCGGAGGGATATATATATTCAAAGCCGAAAAGCGGATTTTACGTTTCAAAAATCGGCGACGGGTTTTCGATAGGTACGGGAAAAAGAAGTGTCGGATTGTCGGAGGCGACTGCTGAGGAAAAGAAATATTTTGCAGACTTTACGGCCAATTATACCGCGAAGGACAGCTTTCCTTTTGTTACGTGGTCGAGGCTTATGCGTGAAACTCTTACGGAGCAGTGTGAGGAGCTTCTTGTAAGCTCGCCATCTCAGGGGATATACGAGCTGAGGAAGGCGATAGCCGATTATCTGTTTCAGTTCAGAGGAATATCCGTCACTCCCGACAGAATCATAGTGGGTGCAGGCACCGAATATCTTTACAGTATAATCATACAGCTTCTCGGCAGGGGAGAAAGGTACGCCCTTGAAAACCCGGGATACAGAAAGATAGGGCATATATATTCGGCAAACGGTGTGGATTTTGTACCTATCCCATACGAAAAGGATTGTGTTGATATTGATTCTTTGATCGCCTCAGGCGCAGGAGTACTTCACATTTCGCCGTCACACCATTTCCCCACGGGCGGCGTTACACCTATCGGCAAGAGGTATGGACTGCTCAGTTGGGCAAAGGAGAGAGGCGGATATATCATCGAGGATGACTATGACAGTGAGTTCCGTCTGTCGGGAAGACCCGTACCGCCCTTGCAGAGTATAGACAGTGAGGGACACGTGATTTATATAAATACCTTTTCGAAGAGTCTTACTCCGACCATAAGAATCAGCTATGCGGTACTGCCGCCGATGCTTGCGGAGAGATACCGTAAGGAGCTGGGCTTTTATTCCTGTACTGTTTCTACCTTTGAGCAGACCGCACTTGCGAAGTTTATTGAAAGGGGAAATTTTGAAAAGCATCTTAACCGTATGCGTACCTATTACAGAGGTCGGAGGGACGGGGTGATGCAGTGTATAAAGAAGCATCCCGACTACAGCAAGGTGAAAATCAGCGAGGCAGATTCGGGACTTCATTTTATTCTTGAGATAGAGACGGATTTGCCTGACAGTGTGCTTAAGGAGAGAGCTGAGGTGAATGGGATAAAAATAAGCTGTCTTAGTGATTACTATTACGGGGAGCGGACAGACAGTCAGCACAAGATTGTTATAAACTATTCATCCTTGACGGAGGATATAACGGAACGTGCAATAGAACTCCTTTTTGCTATTATGTAATCAGAATAAGAAAAGTTCTTTGGTTACTTTCTTTCAAGAAAGTAACGGCTGTCCGCCGAGGACTTAGAAATAGCATATACTATTGTATAGATAGAGAGAAAGACAAAGATAAAGAGCAATCCGATGAAAATGGATTGCTCTTTAATATTGTATATATTATTTGTATCTTACAGGATTATCTGTTTGACCGAGAAGGTAGTCTATGCTTGTGTTGTAGAAGTTGGCGAGTTTAACAAGAACATCGGTAGGAATGTCCCTTTGACCGTTTTCATAATATGAGTAGCAGACCTGAGAGCATTTGAGATGCTTTGCGATTTCGGTTTGTGTGAGGTCTCTGTCCTCGCGCATATCACGTATTCTTTTATACATTGAAATACCATCCTTTTTATCATATATAAAAAGTATAGGTAAAACAAAATGTTATATTGACAATTATAACAAAATGTTATAGAATTAATATGCTACAAATATTTTATCGAAAGAGGTTGAGTTAAATGGAATTTTGCAGAATTTGTGGTAAGCCGATTGAAAAAAAGCTCTATGTCTTAGAGTACGAGGGCAGAAGAATTGAGGATGTCTGTAATATATGTAGCGCGCAGATAAATGTTCTTAAAAGCTGTCAGAACGGGAAAAGTCAATTTTCATATCCGATAATTGCCGACGGGCAAAACTGGGCTAGGGGTATACTCGCTGATCCTCAGATAAAAGAGGAGGGAAAAACAATTGTACAAAATATTGATAAGGTTATGCTAAGTAGCTTACAGGATTATAGAACAAGCGATAAAAATCACTGTATAGGAAATGTACGTTTTAGTTGGAGAGGAATAGTGACTATAACATCAGTTTTGTGGATCGTTATTTATACTGTGTTGGGCTCTGCGCTTGGTGCAATATTATCTACTCCTTTGGTGCAGACTAGAAGTTTAGATGCTGATGGAGCAATATTTATTGGCGGCGTAATCGGTTTTCTCTTAGGTCTTGCAAAGGTATCTTACAATATGATGATTGCAAATATCGACAAAAATCTATCGGAAATACTGGAAGTATATAAGTCAGATAAAAAGTAATATACAAACAAGCAGCACTTAAAAATATGAGATGCTGCTTGTTTGCTGCTATCCCCACATATAGACGTAAAAGGATAAAAGTATAGGCTCATACAACATATAGTATCATCTTCTGGCACGTCCACAAAAACACCCGGGTGCGGGTATTGAAAGTGAGGTATTTAGTAAAAACCTACAAAAAAAGTTGTCAAAAACTGTTGACAAATCCAAAAAGAGGTGATAATATATGCAAGCATTCTTCGAGGGCGACCTTGAGAAAGCGAAAAAAGTTGATACTAAAAAACTTGAAAAAAGTTTGAAAAAAGTATTGACAAGAGATAGGAGTATATGATATACTCTTTGAGCTGTCTCGCAAAAGCGGGAAAGCGATTGGACCTTGAAAATTAAACAACGAGATAAGAAAAGGAACCCGAGATTCGATGGAAGATATCCATCAAGAAGAGTTTTAAAAAGTACTTTTCAAACAGTAATACGGAAGCTGAAATAGCGAAGTATAAAGAAACGTCAGCAAATGACGAATGAGCGAATGAATTGCTCTGAAAATGATTAGAACGCTTCGGCGTCTTAATACAATTTTTAGAGAGTTTGATCCTGGCTCAGGACGAACGCTGGCGGCGTGCCTAACACATGCAAGTCGAACGAAGCATTTAAGTGAATCCCTTCGGGGTGAAGCT
>JAZULG010000185.1:0-1676 GCA_045603005.1 Acutalibacteraceae bacterium | reverse complement strand
AGAGCGGGGGTGAGAGCTACACCTGCCAGCTGAGGTATGTTGTATATAACAAAATCCGTGTTGGGAGCGGCGGCGGATATGTCATTCCAATACTTTGCTATAGCTCTGTCGGGGAGACGGAAATATATGGGCGGAATTGCGGCTATTGCATCAACTCCGAGAGCCTCGGCGTGACGGGCAAGCTCCTGACTGTCACGTGTATTATTGCAGGCAACGTGAGCTATAATTGTAATTCTGCCCTTTGCAGCACGTACCACCGCTTCAAGAGTACGTTTTCTTTCTTCAACACCGAGATAAATACATTCACCCGAGGAGCCGCCTACATAAAGACCGTTGACACCCTTTTCAATAAGAAATTCCGTCAGTGCTTCAGTGCCCTCATCGGAGACGTTACCCGCACTGTCATAGCAGGCATAAAAGGCAGGGAATATTCCTTTGTATTTTCTGAGCATATTTATGCCTCCTTTTCGATTTCTTCAAGCATTTTGTCAAGCATAACAAGACACCTCGGCACGTGGAAGGGTCCCTTGAAGGTTGAGCCTATGCAGGCAGGCAGAGTAGGCTTGCCGTCACGTCTGAGATAGCCGTACCACTCCTTGCAGGGTGCCGAAGCAAAGTGTTTTTTTGTATAATCAAGCAGTGTTTCAAAAATATCGAGATATTTTCTGTCCTTTGTATCTCTGTAAATCATAAGCGAGGCGATAAGAGCCTCGTTGTGCGGCCACCAGAGCTTCATATCGTGCTCATAAGCTTCGGGAGGATTGCCCAGACAGTCAAAGAAATAAAGTATTCCGCCGTACTCCTTATCCCAACCCTTTTCGAATGCCATATCAAAAATACGGACCGCCTTTTTGTGAAGCTCCTTGTCTCCCGTGGCGTTTGCTCTTTCCATAAGAAACCAGCTGCACTCTATATCGTGTCCCGGGTTTACAACCCTTCCCTCACTTATATCAAGCCTCGGTGTACCGTCGGGTGCAACGGACTCGAGAGTACATCCAAGCTCCTCTTTTACGTGGTAGCCGATTATATCGGAAACACAGCGGTCGGCGGTACTGTTATAGAGCTCTGCGTTTTCGCTGTCAACACGGCCGAGTACCGAAGTAATGTTAAGCAGTATCATCGGTATACCAAGAGCTCTGCCGCTTCTTACCGTCGGCTCGGTCTTTGCTCCGAGACCCGTAGGGTCAGCCATACCGCCGCTCAGGTCAAGATACATTTTATAGGCTCTGCGGGCTCTTTCAAGATACTCCCTTTCACCCGTAATGCCGTAATACTCCGCATTTGCAATACAGTAGAAGGCTTCGGAGTAATAGTACCTTCTCTGGCGAAGAGGCTTGCCCTCGGCAGTTACGGTAAAGTAGAGCCTGCCGCCTGCGTTGTGGTTTATGCAGTGATTTTCAAGAAAGTCTATACAGCTTTTGCTCGCCCTGAGCCATTCATCACGCACACCGTACACACGGCAGAGATAAGCGAAAATCCAGCCGCAACGTCCCTGCATCCATACGCTTTTATCGGTGGAAAAAACCTTTCCGTCCTTATCGAGGCAGGTATAAACACCGCCGTTGACTTCATCAATTCCGTTTTCGAGCCAGAAGGAGGCTACATCCTCGATTTCCTGCGAAAGCCACTGTCTTGTTTCTTTTATATTCATTAAAGCACCGCCCTTGGATTATGAT
>JAZULG010000184.1:0-17063 GCA_045603005.1 Acutalibacteraceae bacterium | reverse complement strand
GCTTTCAAGCATCTCTATGACATCCTCAACCTGATTTCCGACACCTATTGCCGGTGTAAAGGTACCAAAGCAAATAACTGCTATCATAAGTAATGACAGTACCTTCAAAAACTTACCTTTCATTTTAACCCTCCTGATTCTCATAAAACTGATTTCTTATATTTTTACTTAACAGATTTTTGAAAATTGTAAAGTTTATATTAACATATAATTAAACGAAAATCAACAGTTTATCAAATAAATACTGCAATTTGAGAAAAAGAAACCGATGCTCAAACAAGTGCACAAGAAGCATCGGTCTTTTCTTTTAATAGTACGCCTTCAGGGTTTTGATCTCAAAGGGTCTGAACTGCGCTTTGAAGAGGTTATCCTCAACAGCTTCTTCCGTTTCCTCCTCGAGCATATTGGTGATGACGTATTTCTTCACCTTGTCACTGAAAGCTGTTTCGGCATTGGTACGTGTGCCCTCCGCCTCGTAAAGACGGACAATAAAGGCTCTTTCCTCCTCCTCGCAGGGCTTGATTGCCTCAACGATGATATTAGCCTTATCAGTATTGACAAGTGACTTCACCTCAAAAATGCCCTTTGAGACAATATGAGGAATATTGAGTCTGTAGGATGGCTCGACAGCCGACCTTGCCGAGAAGGAGCAGTTATGGGGCATAAAGGAATACGCAGCGCGGTGCATACCCTTGTCGCCTTTTACGTCGGGGTGATTTCCGCCCTTGTGAAGAGAAACACCTATCTGTGAGCCGTTTACGGAAATGCCGTACTTACAGTCATTCATAACGGTTACGCCGTAATTAGGCTCGGAAAGGTCTGTGTATTTGTGGTTGACAACCTCAAACTTTGCCTGCTCAAGGGAGTTATTTCTTGTGGTCGGTCTCTTACAGTAGCCGAACTGAATCTCGTGTCTTGCAAAGTCCTCACGCACGTCTGTGTCAAACATCGCCTTAAGGAAACGGTGATCATCCTGCCAGTCCATAAGGGTGTCAAAGCGTACCTCGGGAGAATCTGCAAAGAAAATCATATCCTGAGTGAGAGTTGACTTCTCACTGATTTTATACTTACTGCAGATAATAAACGCCGCCTCGCCCTGAGAAACAACCTCTCTTTCGATAAGTACACCGCAGGGTCTGAACTTCATTTCAAGGTCAGCGTCAACATCCCAGTTGTCCCAGCTCATAGGTACATCCTCTGCCATAAGAAAAGTATTGAAGGGTATGCCGCTCACAAGCTCTCTTTCCGCTTCAGTGTCAACAAAGGAGGAGATATATCCCTTCTCGTCAAAGGTTACCTTTGCAAAGGGTGTTGTGAGAGTATTATTTTCATATGTAAAGTTCTTGGTGTCTGCCTTCTTTCCCTCACCGAAGCTGAGACCTACAGATGAAAATGCAGGTACCTTTACGCCCTTTATAAGACGGATTTTCTTGCCGCCCACATCGGTATAGGTCTGCTGAATAACATCGGCGATTTCCTTTTCAGTGTCTTCTGCGAAAATAAGGTCGCTTCTTTCAAAGGAAAGAGTATTGATAACGGAAAGGCTCTCTTCGTCACTATCGGTGATTTCCTTAATCTGTGCCTTTGCGTCGTCTATGACCTTATACATCTGTGCCTTGCATTCCTCGTGGGCTCTGTTTATGCAGGTGCCGGGAAGAATATCGTGGAACTGATTGAGAAGTACCGTTTCATAAAGCTTATTGGTTTTTTCGGTGCTGCAGGGAACATCTTTTCTGATGCTTTCCGCAACGGTGAGAAATTCAAGGTCACGAAGGGCAAGCTCTGCCTTTCTGTTGTTACGCTTTATTTCGTGCTGATTTGTGAGAGTACCTCTGTGAAGCTCAAGATAAAGCTCTCCGCGGTAGGTGTTGGGTCTTACGCAGGAGCCTTCAAGCTCCTTCATAAAGTCACTGACCGTGGTATGATATGTCTTCGGTACATCGCACAGATCTTCACAGCGGCGTGCCGTTTCTATCATCTCAAACTGAGGTCCTCCGCCGCCGTCACCGTAGCCGTAGGTCATAAGGCGTTTGTTTGTAACCGTAGGCTGATCCTTCTGTCTGTCACCGTCGGTAAGGCAGTCCCGAAGCTCTCTTACATCGGGCCATGAGTGGGTGGTGTTGAAGTGGGAGAATACCTTTGTTCCGTCAATACCCTGCCACCAGAAGGTGTTATAGGGGAAGGCGTTTGTATCATTCCAGTTGATTTTTGTGGTCAGGAAGTAGTCCACACCACAGCCCTTCATAATCTGCGGAATTGATGCGGAATAGCCGAAGGTGTCAGGAAGCCAGAAGGCATCGGAGCGGTAGCCGAAATACTTATCGGTGAATCTCTGTCCCCAGAGGAACTGTCTTATCATCGACTCGCCCGAGGTGATGTTGCAGTCACATTCTACCCACACTGCACCGTTAGGCTCGTACCTGCCCTCCTTTACCTTTTCCCTTATCTGCTCGAAAAGCTCGGGATAATATCTTCTCACCATATCACTGTGGCAGGAGGAGCTTTGCACAAAGCGGTGCTCGGGATACTGCATCATAAGGCTTATCTGATTACTGTAGGTTCTTGCACATTTCTTTACGGTTTCGCCCACGTGCCACAGCCACGCCGTATCCATATGGGAGTGACCGATAAGACCTGCAACCGGTGCGGCATCTCCGTTTTTAAGGGAAAGAAGCTTTGTAAGATAGGGCTGAGCACTTCTTATCGCGCCGAAGAATTCCTCTTCGGAAACATCCTCGGGTGAATAGTAAAGAAGCTTATGCACGTCTGTGAGAGCGTTTATTGCCTGAGCCTTCATATAGCTTGTATCGGGAAGCTCTGTTGCAAGCTGAACTGCAATCTTAAGGTCAAAATAAAACTTATTGATTTCCTCATTCTTGACGCAGATATCGAGACTGTCAAAGCTGAAATCATAGGTGTTTACCTGCCTTAAGTCTCTCGAGAAGGGGTCACAGCCGTGGTAATCGTGACCTGCATAATATTCTATTGCAATATCAAGCTTTTCATTTGCCTTAGCGTTTTTTCTGATAAGTCCGCAGTAATGGTTGCCGTGGGAGGTATATACTATCTTGGTGTTGAAGGTGCCGAAGGGTACCTTATCAACCCAAAGCATAGCCTCGTAGCCGCCCATTCTCGGCATAAGGAAAATATCCTTTCCGTCCAAATCTTCGGGTACTGTATATTCTGTTTTAAGCCAGCAGTATGCGCCCTCGCCGCCCCATTTCCATCCGCTTGAAATTTCTTCAAAGGCAACGTCCTCGGGGATTGTGTGGTACTGCTTATCTGCAACAAAGGCTTTGGCGGGTACAGACACGATTTTTGTGAAAAGATAGGGATTAAGGGTTTCCTCGAAGCGGAAAAGCTTGGCTATCATTTTTTCGTAGTGCTGCTTGCAAAGCATAATATGCCTCCTTTATTTTTCTGTGAATATACTGAATTCATCGGCGTTAAGGTATTCCTTTTCGCCCTTTTCGTTTATATGGGTGAAATCCTCTTTTGTGAGGATAAACTCCACCCTTTTTTCTTCGCCCTTTCTGAGAGCGATTTTTTTAAATCTCACAAGGGATTTCAGCGGCTGATTCACTCCGTTCTTTTCTGCCTTGAAAAGCCGTATAACCTCTTTGCCGTCATATTCTCCCGTATTTTTAACAGTAAAGGAAACCTTTACCCTTCCCTCCTCTTGCTTTATCTGTGTTTCACCGTAGTGGAAATCCGTATAGGAAAGTCCGAAGCCGAAGGTATATTCCACTTCACCCTTAAAATATCTATAGGTACGGTTTTTCATGGAATAATCGTCAAAATCGGGAAGGTCAGCCGTTGATTTATAGACGGTGACGGGTAGCTTACCGCTCGGTGAATATTCACCGAAAATAAGCTGGGCTATCGCCTTTCCGCCCATTTCGCCCGGGTACCAGCAGTTAAGTATTGCATCGGAAAGCTCCTTGGCTTCACCGAAGGCAACTGCACCGCCATATGCTTTGCGCAGGCAGCGGCACGCAGATGCTCACCCTCATTATTCTGCAGACCCTTTATGAAGGCAACGCCCATTCTTGACGTAAGGTAGGGATCCTCACCGTAGGTCTCCTGACCTCTGCCCCACCTCGGGTCTCTGAAAATATTCACGTTGGGGCTCCAGAAGGTAAGTCCGTAGTACCTTTCGTGATTACCCTCCTTCATAGCTCTGTTGTACTTCCCTCTCGCCTCGGTGGAAATCGCTTCGGCAATTTCAAAAAGAAGCTCATCGTCCCACATGGCGGCAAGCCCTATTGCCTGCGGGAAAACCGTCGCGGTACCCGCCCTTGCGACACCGTGAAGAGCCTCATTCCACCAATCGTACTTATTGATGCTGAGCCTTTCAATCGCCGCCGCACTGTTTGTCAGCTGGGAGACCTTTTCTTCAATTGTCATTTTGTTGATAAGTTCAAAAATTCTCTTTTCCTGCATCTTCATATTTTTCTCACTCGGAATATAGTCATTGCTTACAGTATAGCATACAGTTGTGAACAGTACAACTTTAATTTACACTTTTTTCCGTCTTTTTCTGCCTGTACCGTACAGTGGAAGCACTGAAAAAGGGCCTTCAATCACTTGAAAGCCCTTGAATATCAGTCCGTCAATGTTACTGCAGAGCAGTACGGATTACAGATTATAGTATTTGTCAAACTCTGCGGGATGAGGAATTGCCGAAAGCTTTCTTACCTCTTCACGCTTTGTCTTTATGAAGTTACGGATAAGCTCCTCGGGGAATACTCCGCCCTCTGTAAGGTAAGCGAAGTCCTTTTCAAGGCAGTCGAGAGCCTCGTCGAGAGAAACGGGAAGGCCCTGAAGCTTTGCCTTCTCCTCCTCGGGAAGGTTGTAGAGATTGAAGTCATAGGGTCCCCAGCCGTTTGCGTGGGGATCGATCTTATTCTTTACGCCGTCAAGACCTGCCATAAGGATTGCAGCATAACAGAAGTAGGGGTTGCAGGTTGCGTCGGGATTACGAAGCTCAAAGCGGCGCTTATCAGGACTCTTTGCGTATGCGGGAATACGGATAACCGCACTTCTGTTTGAGGTAGCATAGCCTACTGTTACGGGAGCCTCAAAGCCGGGAATGAGACGCTTGAAGGAGTTTGTGCTGGGATTTGTGATAGCACAGAGTGAGCCGATGTGCTTGAGAAGTCCGCCGATGAAATAATGTGCAGTCTCACTAAGGTGTGAATAACCGTTATCATCGGAGAATACGGGCTGACCGTCCTTGAAAAGGATCATATGCACGTGCATACCGCTACCTGCCTCACCGTAGATGGGTTTGGGCATAAAGGTTGCGCTCTTACCGTACTTAAGGGCGGTGTTATGGATAATATACTTTATCATCATAGTGGCATCTGCCATGTGTACGACCTCGCCGAGCTGAGGCTCAATCTCAAACTGACCTGATGCGGCAACCTCGGGATGGTGGTAGTTTATTTCAATACCCGCCTCCTTCATAAGCATGCACATCTCACTGCGGCATTCGTAAGAGGTATCAAAGGGCTTTGCAATATGGTAGTTTTTCTGCTTGGGTACGATTACGCCGTGACCCTCAACGTCTGAATTCCAGTAGGACTGCTTTGCATCAACTGTTGCGCCGATGTATCTGCCCTCAACGCTCCAGGTAACATCGTCGAAAAGATAAAATTCAAACTCGGGAAGAATCTTCATCTCATCAGCAACGCCGCTGTTTTTCATATACTCAACCGCTGCTCTGATGATATTACGGGGATACTGGGCAAGAGGACGGTTTTCGGGTGTATCGATTATCATTGCATTACCCGTCATTGACAGCGTAGGAATGCTGCAGAAGGGATCAATAACTGCAGTATCAGGGTCGGGAATGAACACCATATCACTCTTTTCAACAACAGCATAGCCGTAGTTTGAAGCGTCAAAGCCGATACCGCTTTTCATTGTATCCTCGGAAAAGTTTTCTGCAGGAATGGTTACGTGACGGTACTGACCGTTGATGTCAACCATCTTGAAGTCAACCATCTTGATACCCTTTTCCTCAATCAGTTTAAGAATGTCATGAACATTAGCCATAGAATCATACCTCTCTCTTCAATTGTTATAGTGATAATATAACAAATCCCCCGTTATTTTGTCAATACGCCTTTAAAATAAGCTGAAACTTCCCGGAACTTAATAGTTACGGGAAGAAAGCAAGCTATATTTATTTCTTTTTCTTTTTATGATGAACGATATTTTTATTTTTTATGATTCCGTTCTTTAAAGCGTAGTTACGCGAGCGTCTTTTTAAGTAATCTAAAAACCACACCAGCTCATCCTTATACTTTGTAACAAGAAGCAATTCGATTATACCGACAACAAATCCTATAAGGCACAGCAAATGATACTTTTTCAGTATCCATATAACATCGGCTTCGTACCTGAGAAATTCACTGCAAAAACGTGTTATGCAATAGAATATAAGATATATCGGAAACAAAGAGCCGTCCTTTACTTTTCCTCTTACGGACATAAGCAAAGCAAACAGAAACAGCGCGCTTACGATTTCAACTAACTGCACGGGAAATTCTACTCTCTCGGTAAGATTGTTATAAAATCCAAAAGAGCTTTCCGTACCGTGACAGCAGCCATTGCAGAAGCAGGCAAGCTTAATGGGAAGAAGCGCCAACGGAAAAGCCGGAGTAATCAGATCCATTTGCTTAAAGATATCTACTCCCAAAAAGAGAAAAACAAAAACAAGTATAATAGGAGTTATGAACAACAGACCGAAATAGTTCGGTCCTGTATCAACTATTTCGCCGAAGATTGTGTTAATAATGAAAGCAAAAAAATACTGAACAGCGGAAATAAACAGTATTTCCCACAATACAGTTGATTTTTCCAGCCGTTCTCTGTCAGGCACCTTCTTTTTTTCTATATACGCCTGCGCTTTTCTGCTCAACAGATTTTTTTTCTTTTTGAATTGAGAAAAGTTAAATATCAGAACCGGCACAAAGCTCAGAAAAGATAAAATATCATACATTCTTATTCCGGTATTACCTAAAAATCGATACATTGTTTCACCAACCTTTTCAGCATTATAACACACATCGCACCTTTTTTTCAAGTTGGTATAAAAATTTACTGCATCGAGTGGCGATTTTTCTTCTTTTTTCTTGAAAGGACATACCGTTTATGATATAATGTATCTGATTAATAACTTATATTTTACAGAGGTGCATTTTATGAAAAATAAAGCATATCCGTATTACAGTGCTCCGGATCTGGAGAATCTGCAACAACTGATTAGTTACTGTGCTGATACCTACGGTGAAAAAACTGCATTTCATTTTCTGCGCAAACAAAAGGAAATAAAAAAAAGCTATAAAGAATTTTTTGAGGATATTACAGCATTCAGCCGTTACTTAATAAGAAATGGCTACAAAAGAACTCACATTGCACTTTTAGGCGAAAACAGCTATGAGTGGCTTGTTTCTTATTTTGCCATAGTTAATTCGGACAATGTTGTCGTGCCTCTGGATAAGGAAATGTCACCCGCTGAGCTTTCATCCATAGTCAGAAGCAGCGACTCCACTGTGATTATTTTTTCACCTGATTATGAAGAAGAGGCTGTCTTTAACGAGGGCCTTGATTTTATAAATATGAATTCTCTCAGAAGCATTATTGAGGAAAACACCACCAAAGAAACCTCCTCAATAAATTTCTTTGACGGAATAGAAATTGACAACGAAGCAGTTTGTGCCATTGTTTACACTTCAGGAACAACATCCGAGCCCAAAGGTGTTATGCTGAGCCATAAGAACATCGCCTCTGATGCTGTATGTACTCTGAGAAATTCTACTGTTCCCGACAGTTCGATTTTAGTTTTGCCTCTTCACCACACGTATGCTATGATACTTGCCATTTCTGTGCCACTGCTCGTGGGCAGCTCAATTTTTATCAACAAGAGCTTACGCACTCTTATGCCCGATATTTCATTCTGTAAGCCTAAGTATATAGCTGTGGTCCCGCTAATGCTTGAGATATTTTATAAGAAAATATCTGAAAACTTAAAAAGCAGCGGAAAAGAAGATATTATCCGTAAGCTCGTTAAAATCAGTAACCTTTTAAGAAAAGCGGGTATAGATATAAGAAAAAAGCTCTTTGCTAAAATAATTGATGCCTTCGGAGGAAGGCTTGAGCTTATTGCGGTAGGCGGCGCACCCATCAATGGTACAACTGTTTCTGCTCTTACGAATTTCGGCATACAGGTTTTGGCAGGATACGGTACAACCGAATGCTCGCCTATTGTCTCTTCCGTACGCAACAGGCATTTCAACCCCGAAAGCTCGGGCTCGGTATTGCCGACAGTACAAGCAAGAGTTGTCGGAAACGAATTACAGATCAAGGGCAGCATCGTATTTCAGGGATATTATAAAAATCCGGATGCAACAAAAGAAGCCTTTGACGGAGAGTGGTACAAAACAGGAGATATCGCCACAATTGAAGATGGCTTTTTATACATAAAAGGCAGATGTAAGAATCTTATCGTCCTTTCCAACGGCGAAAACGTTTCCCCCGAAAGCATGGAAATGATGCTTCATGATAATATTCCTGAAATAGAAGATGTTGTTGTCTACAGCATTGATAACGCAATCGTGGCAGAGATTTATATTTCTTCACTGACGCCTGAGATAAAGGATAAGGTAAACAACGACATTGATAAACTTAATAAAACTCTTCCTGTATATAAACAAATCACAAAAATTATTTTCAGAGAAACTGAATTTGAAAAAACAACCACAAAGAAAATCAAAAGAACACATTAAAGAGGTATCAGTATGTTTGAAAAACTAAAGAATATAGCACTCTCCGCTATGGATGACAAAACCATTGAAATCAGGGCCGATTCAAAGTTTATGGCCGATCTCAAAATTAATTCCTATGATTTAATTGAACTTGTCTGCAAGGTTGAGGATGAATTTGATGTTGAGATTCCGGATAAAAAGCTCCGTTCTCTTGTTACTATTAACGACGTAATAGCTTTAATAGAATCTCAAAAATAAAAATTTCAAAGGACAATTGCCATGGATTTCACAAAAGCTCAGATGCAAATTTATAAAATGTCTGCCTTTGCCGGCGGATCAATAGCAAACATCTGTGTCAGTATGTTGCTTAAAGGCCGACAGGATGTTGAATTCTTAAAAGAAAAAGTTAATATGTTGTTTGAGCTTAATGACGGTCTGCGGATTCAGCTTTATGAAACCCCCGACGGCATAAAGCAAAGAGTTGTTGATTATGAAAAGCAGGATATTACTGTTCTTTATTTCTCCGAATATGATGAATTCCTTAATTATGCCACAGAATATGCAAAAGTTCCCCTGTCCGATAAAGGCTATCTTTGTGAAATTCAGATTGTTATTCTCCCCGACAGATTCGGTATAATTCCTAAAGTGCATCACCTTATAGGTGACGCATGGGCAGTTACGCTTATAGGTACACAGTTTAATACATTGGTATCCGGAGGCTTGCCCCAGACCTTTTCCTTTGCAACTTACATTGATAAGGAAAAAGAATATCTTCAATCAAAAAGATATGAAAACGATGCTGAATATTTTGAGGAACGCCTGAGAAATTTCAATCAACCTATATATATATCAGATAAAAACATCACTAATTTCACAGCAAACAGAAAAACAATTACCTTAAACAGCGATATAGCAAACAGAATAAAGCTGTTTGCATCACAAAATGAATGCTCCGTCTTTTCTGTTTTCTTTTCTGTTTTTTCGATATATTTCAGCCGTGTTAAAGCCAATTCCGATTATTTCTGCATCGGTACAACCGTATTAAACAGAAGCGGTGCAGCAGAAAAAAACACAATAGGCTCTTTCATCAACACAGTGCCGGTTTTTATCAAATTAAAAACCAGCGGTAATTTTACCGATAATATGGAAGGTGTAGAGTCGGAAATTCTTAAAGCTCTGCGCCACCAGAGATATAACTATCAAAACGCTATTGAAGACCTTAATAATAAAGGTATATCTTTTCAAAAACCTTTTGATATCATTTTTAATTATCAGAACGCAAAAATTGACGGCGATTTCGAGAAAAGCCTCTGGCTTCATAACGGTATGCAAATCGAAAGCCTGCAAATTCATATTGAAGACCGTGACAACGCCGGTGTTTTTAAAATCCACTACGACTATCAAACAGAAAAATTCACTCAGGATGACATCGACCGTCTTCACACTCATTTCTGTAATCTTATAGAAGACGCTCTACAGAATCCCGACAAAAAAATATCCGATCTCGAAATGATTGCTTCTGATGAAAAGCAGAAAATACTCTGCAGCTTCAATGATACAGACCACAGCTACAGCATTTCCGACAACTCTACGCTTTTCAGCCTTTTTGAAAAAACGGCAAATGAGAATCACGATAAAATTTGTCTGACAACAGAAGGAACACCCACTACTTTTGACGAGCTGCTGACTATTTCAGAAAATCTTGATATGGCAATACGCCGTATCACAAAGGATAAAAAGTCTATCATTGCAGTTATAGCTGAGCGTTCTGCTGAAATGTACGCAAGCATATACGGAATAATCCGTGGAGGGAACGCTTATCTGCCTATAGATCCTGAATATCCTCAGGAAAGAATAGATTATATTATCAATAACAGCGGTGCTTCTGCCGTTCTGGCACAAGGAAAGTTCATACACCTTGCAAAAGAAACACCGTGCATCAATGTGACTGAATTTTTAAATAATCATTGCGAAAGAATCGCAGAAACACCTATGTGTGCAGCACAGCCCGATGATACAGCTTATGTAATATACACCTCCGGCTCAACAGGCAATCCCAAAGGAGCAAAAATCAGCCACCGCTCCATTGTTAACCGTATAATGTGGATGCATGACAAATATCCCCTCTGTAGTGATGATGTAATTCTTCAGAAAACACCTTACACATTTGACGTATCCGTGTGGGAGCTTTTCTGGTGGGGTATGTGCGGAGCTTCTCTCTGTGCTTCAAAGCCCGGTGAACACTTTCTTCCTGCAAGAATACTTGATGAGGTTTATAATAATAAGGTAACTCATCTTCATTTTGTTCCGTCGGTTTTTGAGTTGTTCCTTAACTATCTCGAAGCACATACGGAAGAAAGAAACAAATTCAACTCCGTAAAATATGTGTTTTTATCCGGTGAAGCCTTATCGGCAAATCTGATACAGCGCTTCTATAAACTGTATAATTATAATAACGTATCGCTCCATAACCTCTACGGACCTACAGAATGCGCTGTTGATGTGACATATTACGACTGTACTCCGGCAGACACTGACCCCGTACCTATCGGAAAACCCATTTATAATACGCAGATGTATGTTGTTGACAAACATATGAAGCCTGTACCCATCGGTGTAACAGGTGAGCTGTGCATTGCAGGAGCGAATGTCGGTCAGGGTTACCTTAATAATCCGGAACTCAGTACCGAAAAGTTTATTCCTAATCCTTTCGGCACCGGACTTCTCTACAAAACCGGTGACAATGCTTACTGGAGAGATGACGGTCAGCTTATCTTCTGCGGCAGAATAGACGGCCAGATTAAGCTGAACGGTCAGCGTATAGAAATCGGTGAAATTGAAGCAATAATTTCCGAAATTTCCGGAGTTGACTCTGTAGCCGTCATCGTGAAAAACACAAATGCAAAAGATATATTGATCGCATTTTATACCGGGAAAGAAGAATCCGGCAGTCAGATTAAGGACGTTTGTCTGAAAAAGCTTCCGAGATATATGGTGCCGGGCGTCTTTATTCATCTTGACGCCTTGCCATTAAATCAAAGCGGAAAGCTGAACAGAAAGGTACTCAAAGAATATACAGTTGAAATCAGTCAGTCTTATGAAGATGAGGGGCCGCTCAGTGAAGACGAACAACTCATCTGCGGGATATTCAAATCAGTTCTCGGAGTAAGCAGCGTCGGCAGAAACAGCGACTTTTTTGACTTAGGAGGAACCAGTCTTTCAATGATTTCTGCTCTGAGCGAAAACGGTCTTGAAAAAATTTCTTCTTCAGAGTTTATAAGAAATTCAACACCTGCTAAACTGGCTTCTGTAATGCAAGAAAAAAATAAACCTGATTTTGAATACCTCGAGCCGCTGCATATATCCGAAGATTCCGATACGGTACTGTTACTTATACCTTACGCTGGCGGAGGACCGGAGGCATACAGCAGTTTTATAGCCTCTTTAAAGAAGAAAAATAAAAAGATTTCTGCATATTTTATACGGTATCTTCATTCCGTTCAGGAATGCGAAAAAGCAGCGGAAGAAGTTTCTGCGACTCTTGCCGGAAAAGAAATCTATGTTTACTCTCATTGTGTCGGGTCTGCAGTTGCTTTGCAGATATTAAAACACCTTGAAGAGTCAAAAGTATCTGTGAAGCATTATCTCGCCGGTGCAAGCATTCCCCCATCACGACCGGCAAAAAAGAACATCTGGAATATAGTTCCGAACAAGGTTCTTAAATCAGTTCTTTCAAGAGCCGGCGCACAATTCAACAGTATTTCCGACGAGGACCTGAGTGTTTTGCTCAAAGTTTTCAGAAAAGATACTGATTTTGCAAACATCAGTTATTTTGATTTTAAATCAAAAATCAACATTCCCACAAGCTTGGTTATAAACAAGAAAGATATGTTTACCCCGAACTACAACCAAGCTGAAAAAATATGGAAAAAATATGTGACTGTAATTGACGGCGTATATTTCATCGAATCAGACAGTCATTATTTCCAAAGGGATAATGCCGAAAAATTAATCGGAATTTTTCAGTCTTTTGTATTATAAAAGCAGCAAACTTTTTGACTTTCTGCTTTTATAATCCTGAAAAATTTTTAAAGTCAACAGAAGGAGTGCATATGATTTACGCTCCCCGTGCTCTCATGGATTAAAGGCATTCCTTATGATTTCATCAAAAAATAAAAGGTAGTACCTCACGGTACTACCTTTTATTTTTTTGCGTCAGAGCAAGGGATTTTGTCCCGCACTATCGCGCTATCGCCTCGCCTGACGGCTCTTCCTCTTGTGGTTCCCAAAATTCATTACGGCTTGGAGCGCCTATGAATTTTGACCACTGCGCCATCCTCACCTCGTTTCATCTCGCACTGCGAGCACTTCGGCGACGATGCCCCGTCGGCGAAAATGCTTCCCCGAAGCATTTTAGGCCACTAAAGAAACTGCCGTTTCGTCGGCGAAACGTCGGCGAGTGGGCAAAAATACTATATTTTAGAACAAAAAAACAAGGGTCTTCAATCTCTTGAAAACCCTTACAGAATGGCGGTTCCACGCATATTTTGATACAATGCAACAGTTTTTGGGAGCGTTGCATTATATTAGTTATTATTTCCAAAGGTCAGAGGATTCTGATGGTTTAACTACGCAACACATTTGAATAAAAGCTAAATACTGACAATACATAACCGCCAAGGATTCCTCCCCGGCGGTTAGTCTATTTATTGTTTTTTCAGAATTGAAGGAGCTTCTTCTTTATATTATTGTTATCTCTCTTGCGTTACCTCTGTCGCAACGGTTTGTTACATACTGCATTGTACCGCCGGGCAGTCTGCTTTCAAAGCCAAAATGCAGATGTCCCGTAAGAACGGCTCTAATCTGCGGCTCGCTGATAACATAGTCGTAAAAAGCCTTTGAAGCATCTGTCGGCTCTGTCTCATCTCCGATAACTTCGGGATGAAGTACGGTATCAACGCCGAGCAGATAATTTTCATCATTCCAGAATTCATAGCTTTTTTTATAAAGCTCTTCTTCATATAAAGGGGCGTGCATAAAAAGAATAACGGGATAACCTTTCTTTACTTCCGCTTTAAGCATTTCAAGCTGTTCATATTCAACCTGATGATAAGCATCGTCTATGCCGACAAAATTAACACCGCCGACAATATGAGAATTAAAGAATATGTTTACGGGATATCCGCCGATTTCCTCCATACTCTGAAGACGGTACGCCATATCTTCCTTTTTGCCGTCATATTTGGCATACTCGTGATTACCTGCTGCAAACAGAACCTTTTCGTTTTTCAGATATTCTTTTGCAAATTCCACACAGGGCTTTGAAATATAGTCAATAAGATCGCCTGTATGAACAATAATATCACAGCTTTTTTCGCCGTACTCCATCAGTTCCATAAGATTTTGCACACTGCTTTTTTCATCACGCTTTTTGCCTTGATTTATCATAGCTTCAGAGTCTGTTTCACAGTAAAAGGGCAGATGCGAATCTGTAATATGTAAAACTTTAAGCGGTTTTTCAAGACCGATTTCAATAGTGTTTTTTTTGATATTGATCATCGTTTTTCCCTCACATTAAAAAGGAATGCCGTATCAGTATGCTCACTTATTTTCAAATAACGTTGCAATTTTTTGCTTTAGTCCGGATATGCAACTGTTCTGCCTGTAACAGCTTCAACAGCTGTCTGCCAGAGCTTCGTAAACACCTTCTGAACAAATCCCTTTACGGCAAGCTCAAAGGAAAGTGCAGCTGAATACTTATCGCCATTCTCTCTTGCGGTCTTTATGTAACCGAAATCGAATACATCATAAAGACGCTCTACACGTGTTTCGTAGGTGGAGGTGTCATCTTCATCGATTTCAACCACGCGGTAGCCGTACTGAGTTGTGTAGGCAAGGCCCTTATAGCGTGACATAGGTGAGGTGTAAATATCAATATCCTTGTGTCTTACACCGAAGGCGTTTGTATGGTCGTGACCTGTGAACATAGCAAGCACGTCGCCATTTTCTACCATAGCGTCAAACTGACCATCGTTGTAGTATCCGGGGCAGGGCTTCTCGTTAAGAGTTCCGTAGTTTACAACATCGGGGTCAAAGGTATAGTATTCCTTCTCGTTGTAAATATGCTTTACTGAGTAGGGCTGCCAGAAGTTAACCTTCTTAAGAGCATCATAAACCTCAGGTACAATTATATGCTGGAAAACAACAGAGTTTACGGTTTCACCGCCGTTTTCTTCCTTGAGCTTTGCTGCAGTTTCCTTGTACCATTCTATCTGCTCAGTGCGTACACGGTCATAATGTCTGGGCTCATCTTCATCATAATCGCCTGAATCAAACACCCAGATATTGAATTTAACTTCGTCACTGTCTGAAGCAAGAACGGGAATATTGAATGTTGCGCAGTTTTTGAAATCCTCGCCCGTGTCAACGGAAATTACGCAGGGGAAGGTGCTGTAATAGTCCATAATATCCTTTCTTGTCATCGGACCTGCCTCTGAATCGTGGTTACCGAAGGTTACGGCAACGGGAATATTTCTCGACTGAAAAATATTCATCAGGGCGTTGATGAGCTTCTTTGTCTGCTCAGGGTCATCATAAGGCTTTACATTGTCGCCGGTAAGCACAACAAGGTCAGGCTTTTCAATGTCGCATGCCTCTGCAACTACCCATATGGATGCATCAAAATTCTTGTCGTACTCAAGGTGAGTATCGGCGATATGCAATATCTTAAGCTTACCCTCAGAATCAAATCTTATGGTTTTATCAACCTGCTGCTGAGGGTCTGCGGGACTGTAGTCCACGTTTTCGTTATCGGGCATAAATACTGCTCCTGCCGCGAAGGACAGGGCACCTGCCGTAACGGTAATTGCAAACAGAGATAAAACAAAGAGAATCAATTTTTTAAACATAATTCCAGCTCCTTATTCAGTAATTTTTACTTTGTATATATTTGTTTCATAAGCACGAAGCTTATCTGAAGAAAGAAAATAATTTGAAAGCACACATTCGCCTTCAGCATGTTTTGGTCTGTCGGTTTCGTTTTCTGTAAGGTTCATTTCAATATAGAACTTTCCTTCGCCTGACTCTCTGTAAAAACAATAGGTTTCGTCATTTGTTTCAAGAGGTCTGAAAGCACCGTAAACCAAAGTCGATTTGTTTTTCTTGCGCAGCTCCATAAGCCTTCTGTAATAGTGAAACGGACTCGTTTCATCCTGAAGCTGAGCTTTTACATTGCACTCTTTATAGTCACCATTGACACGAAGCCAAGGCATACCCGTTGTGAAGCCTGCATTTTCACTGTCATCCCAAGGTATAGGCGTTCTCGCGTTGTCTCTTCCGCCTGCAAGAATTTCTGCAAAGACATCCTCAGGGCTTCTGCCCATTTCAATGTTTTCGTTGTATCTGTTTACAGCCTCAACATCACGGATTTCACTCATATCCTTGAAATCGCAGTTCATCATTCCTAATTCTTCGCCCTGATAAATATAGGGTGTGCCTCTGCATGTGAGCACCATTGTGCCGAGAAGCTTTGAAAGAGGCTTTCTGAATTTCGGGTCCGGATTTACCTTTGACACCATTCGCGGATTATCATGATTTTCAATAACCAATGAAGGCCAGGATGAACCGCAAAGAGAGAACTGATAATCTGTAAATGCTTCCTTTAAATATTTAAGGTTATATTTATAATCCTGATATTTGGATTTGCCCGGATTTTCAATATGGTCAAAAAGGAAAGCCTGACGGACTTCTCCACGGGATTCGTCGGAAATGAGCTTTACCATTTCAATGCCCGTGCTGCAGGGCTCTGCAACGCAGAAAGAGCCGGGGAAGTTTTTAAAGGTCTTTTCATTAAGCTCACCGAGATATTCGTGAAGCCTCGGTCCCCATGAGTAATGCTCAGCACCGCAGCCGAAAAGCTCGGCAACAGCCGGATCTCCGTCGGGAAGTCCGGGAGTTTTTGAAATAAGTGTTATAACATCCATTCTGAAGCCGTCAACACCCTTTTCGAGCCATCGGGAAACCATACCGTAAACTTCTTTTCTCAGTTCAGGGTTATCCCAGTTAAGATCCATCTGCTTGCTTGAGAAAAGATGCAGTGCCCACTCGTCAAGCTCGGGATAATAGTTCCACGCAGAGCCTGAGAAAAAGGATGTCCAGTTATTCGGAGGGATTCCGTCACCCTTGTCTTTACGGAAGAAGTAGTAATTCTTATACTTTTCGTCTCCTGCAAGAGCTTTTCTGAACCATTCGTGTTCATCGGAGGTATGATTTACAACAAGATCCATAATC
>JAZULG010000183.1:0-10610 GCA_045603005.1 Acutalibacteraceae bacterium | reverse complement strand
CAATAATCAATATGGTTTTCATTTTGAAGACTCCTTTTTAAATTGTTAAAACAGCAAATCAATTATATCACACTTATATAAAAAATCAATGTATTTAATATGCAAAGAAAAACAAAACAGACAGAACGTAAAGTCCTGCCTGTTTGAGTGGTCCGAGTGACGGGATTGAATCGTTTGAAACACTCTGCGAAACACGGCAGAACCAATGTATTTGGGATTGGAGGTTCTATTTCACCGACAGAGATTTTAAACAATCATTACAAATTCTACTGAGAAATTCGAGAAGCCTGTCCGAAATCAAGTGTAAGACTGTGTGAAGGGGTGTTAATACGGATTTCTTTATCCTTTCTTTTTGCTTTGCAAAAAACACTGTCATAACGGTCAAACACCGTTTGCATGGTTTTTCCATCAACCGTGAAGCTGCCGTCGAAGGATACATATATTTCACCGCAATTTGTTTTGTAGCTGACACAGCCTTTGGTGAAGACAGTTTTGTTTTGCTTTATTCTTTGCCTGAACTGTTCAAAGGTTTCCGTGTCCGAGTCAGAAAGCTCGGTGATGTACGAGTGGTATTCTCCGCCCCGGCGGTACAGGTCGAATCCGTTTTCAAGCGTCAGACCTTCGGGTAAAACTCTGCCCTTGAGCAATCCTTTGGCAGAATCGGAATTGTAAGGCTTGTATTCTAAAGTTCCGTTCGAAATCAGGGCAACAAAAACGCCGTTTTTTCGTGCAAAAACCCTATTGCCGTCAAGCTCAAATTCGTCGTATAAATCACGAGGCATATAGGCGTGGGTAATGTCGCACACGGCACCTTCACCAAGACGTTTTTTCTTCGGTAACTTATAAACCGTTACGTTAACGTTTTCGTGCTGTACGCTCATCGGCCGTCTGCCGTTACCCACCCAGTATCCGGGAGATGCGCCGTATTTACTGTTGCCGTCACCTGCAGGGTGAGTTGTAAAAAGCGTAAGTTCCTCTGCAATGTTTGCCGTCCACACGTGGTCCTGTGCACCACAGGAACCGACATCCTTGCAAATATCCGTGGAAAGCAAATAACGGGAGTTACGGTATGTATAAACATTACCCCTGCCAAGCGCAATTCCGTGCGGCATAATGCTGTGTTTTTCTGCAAATTTCTGCCAGCGAACACACCGTAAAACCGTGAGATTCAGGAATTTAAAATAACTGAGAAACTTGTTTGAATACAGTTTGTTTTTTCTCATATATTCAAGCGTGTTGCGGATAACCTGAGGATTTGTAAAGGTTTCGGCACCTGTTTGCGCCATAATACAGGCGTCGCTTTGTCCGATCAGATTTTCGTCTGCCATATCATCAGGCGACAAGCCACAGCTCATCCTTGAAACAAAGGTTTCATCCGAAACAGCAATATCTTTTATTACTTCGGGCAGAGTGTAAAGTCCTTTTTCAACCGCATCGGTAAAACACAGAACGATGTAATTCGGCTTTTTGGACAGTGAAGTTTCGATAAGTTTTCTTTCCTCTTCGGAAATGTTGGGAAGGGAAAAAATCTTTTTTGTGACTTCTTTTCCCCACAGGATATTCATTGCACTTTGTATGCTGTTGCCGATACAGTTTGCGGCCTTATTGTTGCCGTACATCCTTGAGCTGACCGCAACAAAGCGGTTATTAACGCTGTTTAGTGCAACATCAAGCCAAAGAATATCCATAATTATTTTCATTCGATTAACAGCTTTTTCGTCCTTTGAATAGGATATGAAATTCGCCATAGGTGCAATATCTTCGGCGATATAGTTGTTGCTTAAATATTCGGAAAATCCGTAGTCAAAGCGTTGTTGCATCCAGGCATCAATGCGGATTGCAGCCTTTTGCATATGCTCTGCACCAGTTTTGCCGTCATTTGTAAAAATCTCATCTGGCCACTCCTGACCTGCAAGATACTCGCTGACGGCAAAC
Source organism: Acutalibacteraceae bacterium (assembly GCA_045603005.1). GTDB lineage: Bacteria > Bacillota > Clostridia > Oscillospirales > Acutalibacteraceae > UBA6857. The sequence continues at coordinate 8,675 of JAZULG010000183.1, read as the reverse complement.
AGAATCTGATGGTTTTCTGACCAGTAGCACATACTGTCGTCACCCGGCTCGTCCATAAAATATTTAAAGCCGAGAAAGGTGCTTTTAGTAAGAGCCGAGCATCGGTCACTCAGCGGACAGTCCTTGTAAATTTTAAAAAGCATCTGTGCTCTGAAGTCTGCACAGTCAAAGCGCTTGTTCATATATTCCGTCTGTTTGGAAAGAAGCCGAAACACTTCGTCCTCGCTGAATGACGGATCTGTCTGCTTGCCGACGAGAAACAAATACAAATCCTCAAAGCTTTTACCGTTAATATTGAGTGAATATTTGTCAGCATTTGCTTTGTCGGGTAAGTCAGGTACAGATTTTATGCGAAGCAGACAAACAAGCTGGGCTGCCGTAATTATTACCACAAGCACAATCACGGCAAGTAACAAATAAAAAAATGTCATAGGCTTATGCCATCCTCTCAAGAGCCTCGAGTGTTACCTCGAAGCGTGTGGGACTTGACGAAAGGAAGCTCTTCATTTCTTCTATCATATAGTAAGCCATACGCTGAGGCTCGTTGCCGATACTGCCTGCAATATGGGGTGTAAGTATTGCATTGGGTACCCAAAAAAGCGGATTTATGTACGGGAAAAATTCTTTTTTCAGCACATCAGCCACAAAGGTCCGTGACGGATGAAGAAGAAGTGAGAGTGCAAGTGAATACTCCGCAACCTGTGCACCTCTACCAGTGTTAATGAAAGTGGAATGCTTTTTCATTTTCTTGAAAAGCTTAGCGTTGAAAACATTTTTAAGCTCAGGCTTGTTGGCAAGGTGGTTACTGATTATGTCGCACTCGCTGAAAATTGTCTCCATATTAACCAAAGTTACACCAAGCTCTTTTGCTGTTACTTCAGGAATAAACGGGTCGCACGCATAAACCTCAACATCGAAATCCTTCAATCTTTCCGCAACCATTCTGCCGATTGCACCAAGGCCGATAAGTCCGACCTTACAACCGAAGCAACCCGTTGAAGACTGCGCAAATGCGAGAGAACGCAAGGGCAGGATGCGGTAATACTTAGCCGCCTGGAAAAAGCCCTTTGCCGCAAGTGAAATCTGTGCAACGGTATACTCTGCAACAGGAACGGCATTAGCCGCAAAAGCAGAGTATACCTTTATTCCGCTTTCAAGAAACGGCCTTGCAAAATACTGCACCGTACCTGCAGAATAAAATACAGCCTTGAGGTCAGGCATATACTCGGCAATTTCCTCTTTTGTGAACTGCGGCATTCCCCAGGTGGAAAAGGCAATCTCACAACCCTTGAGAAAATCTCTGTACTCTTCAATATTATTTTTATTTATCCTTGGCGAAAGCTCACCGTACTCACTTAATTTTTCAAGCACCTCAGGTGTATAAACCTTGGAAAACTGGAGCTGATTGCTGCCTAAAAGTGCGATTTTCATTTTTTGCCACCCACCTTATTTTTAAGCTTTTTCATATCATTTACCATTGAAAAGGGGAAACCGAATAGTCCGCAGGGATATGTGTATTCAAGAAGCATATTACCGTCAAATCCTGATTGCTTCAGCTTGTCGATTAAGGTATCTATATAGCCTGGCCTGAATAACGGAAACTGCTCACGGCTCTGCTCGGAATAGGAAATATGAACGGTTTCAATATACGGCAGCGTACGTTCAATGCGGTCAAGGTCGTATTCAAGCCGTTTATAACGTGACTGGAAATATGTTCTGAAATTGTCACAGCCGACATCCTTGTGTATTTTCAGAAAAGCATCAGTATTATTGTTAAATGTGTTATCGTGACATTCGGGGCAGACGATGAGTCCGTATTCTTTGGCTGTCGCACAGATGCTTTTTGTGTCTTCAACTATTATTTTATACGTTAGTTCGTCAGTCTTTTCGCTGTCAGCCCTACCGAGCCAAACACGGACACTACGTGCACCCATAGTGCTTGCAATTTCGCAAATTTCTTTCCACTCATCGGCATTTTTACTGCCCACACGGTAATAACTGCCGAATGAATTTATGCGTATGCCTGCTTTGTCACAAAGCTCCTTCGCTTTTCTTGCATCCGCAATGCTTCTGACGTGAACGTCTCCGCCCCACTCGATACAGTCTATTTCAGCCTTTACGGCTATATCAACTATTTTTTCAAGACTTTTTATCTGACGGAAGGACGTGGATGTAAAACCGAATTGCACAATAATCACCAGCCATACTCTTTATTATTTTTCAGTTTATCATATTAATTGTCGAAACTCAATAAAAAAACCGACAGCATCGAACAAAAGCACGACTTTCAGGTAAGCCGTGCTTATTTTTACTGCTCATTCATTAAATCAAACGCGAGAGTAACACTCCACCCGTAATCTCTGATTGCCTGATATTTCACTCTGAAATCATAAGGCTCGTAAACTTCACCTTTTCTGTTAAAGCAGAAAGGAGGAATCTTGTTTTCGCTGTCATAAAACTCATAAACGGTACCCGTACGGTTATACCACTCATTGATAACATCAAGCGTTTTATCCTTGATGTTCTGTGACAAACAGTGGTGTCCGTAATCTGCAAGTCCCTTTGAAATCATATAGTTATAATTAATCCAGACGGGACCGCGCCACATGTCCGTACCGAAGCTTTTGTCTTTTTTAGATATGCTTGGAACGGGAATTTCCGTGCCGAATTCTTTGGGATTATTAAGATGTTCAACGAGTTTTGCACACTGTTCCTTATCACATACACCCGCAAAAATCGGCAAAAAGGAAGCAACAGAGCTTACCTTACTGAAGCGGTCAGCGGTTATATCGAAATCATAGTAGAAGCCGTTTTCTTCACACCACAGGATACTGTTAATATCAGCGTTCGCTTTTTTGTTCCATTCAGTAAAAAAATCTGAATTTTCTTTATCACCGAGTTCGTCGGCAATTTTCTTCATATAACGGGTTTCGTTTGCTATATAACAGGAGAAGTCAACAGCATAAAGGTCACTTTCCGTATCAAATCTCGGTGAATTGTCCATTCCCGATTCATCGCAACGGTTATTGAGCTCAGGGTTGGTGTGCCAGGAATAAAGCTCCTTTTCGGTCTTTCTTCTGTTATTACGGCACCAGAGCATGAACTTTTTATTATTTTCAAAAACAATTCGGAGGAATTCTGTATCTCCGCTTTTTTCATAAACAAGCCAAGCACCCCAACCTATAACGGGAGGCTGAGTTATATCGGAAATAAAATCAGGCTTTGACATATGAGGGATAAACCCGTCTTCACGCTGAACATCAAACAGAGCAAGAATCAAATTCTGAGCAATCTTTGTGTCAAGATGTCTGTGTCCGATGGCATGAAAGACCGAATCCCACAGCCACATGTTTCGATGAGGCAGACGGTCGGGAGTTGACCATATTCTTTTTATATTTCCCTCGGGTGAACAAAGCTGACTTCGCATCACACTAATGCATTTGGCGTATAGCGGAGCATATATGTTATCACCCGAAAGAATTTTTTCATAGGGCTTTAGTTTTTTTGTCTTAAGCTCATCAAGGTCAAGGTTAATGCCTTTTTCACAAAGGGTAACAACCTCAGCTTCACTTTTACCGTAAGCGAAAGCAAACCTGCCTTCTCTTCTGAGAAGAGCCGTATATTCGCCGTCATTACTGTCGTGTATCTCTGTGTCACCGTTTCTGATGATTTTACATTCACCGTCACATCTTACTAAAACATCTGCGATTTCTCCGTAAGTGCCGACAACAAGATGCCTCTCAGCAAACAGTATACTGAATGTACCTGTAAATGTTTTGAGCTCAATCATATCGGAGGTCACACACTGAATGTCAGGCTCAGCCAGGTTACTTAGATTGCTGAAAAAAAGAGTCCTTCGGCAAAGAGATTCGAATATTATACCGATTTTATCACCTGAAAGTGTGCCTGCAAAATCATCGGTAAATAAAGCATCACCGTCAAGGGCGGAGAAAGCAAAAAGCTGTCCCTGACCCCATTTTTTTGGTACCATTATTCTGACTCCTTACACTGTCTCGACTTCTTCAAGTCTTGCCTTCGACTCAGCTCGGATTACTTCGAGCTCTGCCATAATTTTTTCCTTGCGCTTGCCCGTGAAGTTATCAAACATCATAACGATTGCAGGAACAAGGTTGCCGATGATTCCGGGAATTGCAACGAGCAGGAAAATGCCGTGCAATGTTTCGGGTGTCTGAACAGCTTCAACGAGCTGATCGCCGACCTTCTGTGCGCTCTGATAACCGATAAGCGCAAGTCCGCCGTTTACAAGAAGCTCTTTCCAGAGAGCTGAAATTCTTGAAACCATTGTATTGAAAGCAAATACCATACCCTCGTTACGCTGTGCAAAACCGTATTTCTTGTAGCTTTTCCATTCCATGTAGTCTGTCGAGTCGGCAAGAAGGATTCGTCTTGCGGCACTCATACCTGCATTCGGAAGACCGCCGAGCGCTATGAGTATACCTACAATCCAAAGGTTCTTGTAACCGAAGAACAAAAGAAGAATATAGCAGATTGCAGTATGTAAATAACCGAGAACAACAATATCTCTTGACGAAAGCTTTTTGCCGATAAACGGAACAGAGAAAAGACCGCCGTAAGAAAGTGCCGAGCTTCCGATTTCAACATAGGTTTTCATACCGTAATTGCCGAGAGTCTGCTTATAGAAGAAGGGAAGTGAATTGTAGCAGACCTGTCTTATCGAGTCGATACACTGGCTGAGGCAAAGTAGAAGGAGCGGCCTGTTGAGTAAAATGAGTTTATAGTCGATTTTGACTTTTTTGTCGTTTCTCGGAGGAAGCACAAGGTTTCTTTCCTTGAGTGTCATACAGGGTACGAGCATTGTGAAAAGACCGAGTATGCCAAAAAGAGCTGCAACAGAGAAGAATGCCCATTTTTCTGAATTGTAATCTCCGTCCATCATATCAATGATAATGGGAACAAGACCGCCCGGAAGCATAGAGCCGAGAGTCGATGCAACCTGCGCAACGGTGTAGAAATTCTTTCTTGATTTTGCATTGGCAGTCATTCTGACTGAAAGAGTTGAGAGTGCCACATCGAAAAAGGTGTCGGCAATATTGAATGCAAGGAAGAGTATGAAGCTCCATATAAAGTTGAATGTTACCGATGAAGACGGAACAACAAAAAGGAGAATAGAAGAAAGGGTAAAGGGGATTGCAGAGGCTCGCATAAACGTCCTTGCATTACCCTTGCCCGAACGGTTACCGTCAAGAAGAGCACCGACAATAGGTGCAATAAGAATATTAACACCTGTCGTAGCCGATTTCATAGCAACGATCTGTGAGGACTTGAGTCCCATATAGTCATACATAAACTGGTCAGTATATGTACCAACGCAGTCCTGACCCATACAGTTGCCGAAAACGCCCGAAACGTAACCGACCTGTTCTTTTAAAGCAACATCAGGATTATTTTTGAAAGATTCAAATTTTTCTTTTAATTTACCCATTTTGTTTTCTCCTTGTACTTATTTGTGGTTGTATATTCTTTCTGCAGTGTAAGTACCGTCTGCTTTGATACTGAGAAGCGTTGCGCCCTGAATCCAATCGCTTTCGGGGGAATCAAACTTGGTTTCCATATTGTAAACACCGTATCCCGACGGCTGAATATACGAGAGAAGAATGCCGTCACACATAACACCGAAATCGTTGACGTGGTCGTGACCGAAGTAAACTGCCTGTGCACCGCCCTTTTCTTTCATAGCATCAAAAAGACCTGCATCAAAACCTGATTCGCAGATACTTTCTCTTTTTTCACCGTAAAGAAAATCGTCTTCGCTGTATTCTCTTTCGGCTTGATACGGAGGAATGTGCACAACCGTTATTGATTTAAATTTGCCGTATTCGGCAGTGAGAGCATCGTGTTTATCTCTATACCACTGTACCTGTGAGGTCTTCACACCGTCGTAAACTTCGCCGTCTTTGGTGACACCGTATTCTGACTTGCTCTCATCGGTCATATAGCTGCCAGAATCCATAAAGAAGAATACTTCTTTGAGCGTGTTATCTGGATTAAGAATGCTGATGGTGTAATTTCCGTTCCCGTCAACATCATCCTTACCGTTTTTCATCAGGCAGTGATCGTAAGATGAAAATATATTAACATTTTCCTCTCTTGAAACCGCGAGAATACCTTCACCCTCGTGATTTCCTAAAACTGCCGCCCAATAAACTCCCAATTTTTCCATAAGCTCCGCAAGCTCAGAGGTTATCTTTCTGTTTAAGCCTGAGGAAACGTTGTCGCCTCCGAAAATAACAAGGTCAGGTTTTTGTTCTGTTATATTTTTAACAATGTATGTAACGGTCAGATTGTCCTTTGCGTTTTTACCGTTAAGGTGTGTGTCGGTAAACATCAGCACCTTGAAGTCGCCGTCACTCTTCTTTTTTACAGTAACACTGTCTTCGGTCTGTGAAACAATTTCAACATCGTTCTGCATTTTTTCGACCGATGAAATATCATAGGAAAGCCCCTGTGAGCTTTTGTAAATCACAAAACCGCCTGCTCCGATTATTACTGTAAGAACAAGAGCAAGGATAATTTTCACAGCTTTTTTCACACATACCACCCCTTTATGTTTCCTTATGGTAATATAATATATCTATTTTATTATGTTTTCCTTGAATATTTTGATGTATTTCAATCAATTTCTTGACTTTTTTGATGTCTGATGATATTATCAAAAAAAGAATGAGGGTGCATAATATGTATCATTTCAAATTTGACCCGGCAGAAAGGTTTTACTACCACCACGGAATGAATAAAAGAGTTGTCGAAGAGGGGGCTTCATGGCCGCATTACCATTCTCTTTATGAAATATATTTTCTTGAGGAAGGTAACTGCACCTATTTCATTGACAACAAAGTCTATAACGTTCAGCCGGGTGATATTGTAATTATTCCTGACGGTATAATTCACCACACAAAATACGATAACATAAAGCATTCAAGAATACTTATCAACTGCAACCGTGCATACATACCGGATTCTATGCAGTCAAATGTTTCTTCGGGTAAATACTTTTACCGAAATCCTTTTATAGTTGATGAAGTAAGAAAAACTCTTGAAAAAATAGAAAATGAATATAATCTCAACGACTCTTTTTCAGATGAAGTAATCTCCTGCCACACTCACTCGCTGTTTTATCTGCTTATGCGGAATGCAGAGACCTGCATTGACATTGATGACGGTAACAAAATAATTGAGCAGGCGGTGGCATATATAAAAGAAAATTTTTCGTCGGATATAACTCTTTCGTCTCTGGCTAAAAGGTTTTCCGTCAGTCCGGAGCATTTTTCAAGGTTGTTCAAAAAGGAAACAGGATTGGGTTTTTCAAAGTATCTTAACTCGTTAAGACTGCAGTATGCCGAACAGCTTCTTAAAAGTTCGGAAGGGCAAAGTATAACTCGGATTGCCGAAATATGCGGCTTTGATGACAGCAATTATTTCTCTAAAAAATTCAAGGAAGTTTACGGCAATTCCCCTAAAAAGGTACAGAAGAAAGGTTAAGATATTGCAAAAAAATATTTGAAATGAGATGGGATTATGAAAACATTAAAGCCGAAGCTTTGCAGTGCAGAGTGTATAACAAAAATTGAAAAACCTGTGCTTACAAAGGACGATATACCCTACGAAGCATCGCTGATTTTTAATGCAGGTGTTGCTAAGTACAACGGCAGATATGTTATGGTGTTTCGCAACGATTACGGACCGACAGAGGAGACCTTTCCTGCTGTACGTTTTAAAACTTCACTCGGTCTTGCGACAAGTGATGACGGAATAAAATGGACTGTAAGTGAAAAACCAATTTTTGATAACAAGAATCTTTTGCCTGAAGATGAGATGAAAAGACTTTACGACCCGAGAATTACAGTTATAGACGGTAAGCCTTATCTGTGTATGGCTATGGATACAGCTCACGGTGTTCGGGGCTGCATTGCTGAGATTGATGATAATTTTGAAAAAATCAACATTATCAGTGCCTCTGCTCCCGATAACCGTAATATGGTTCTTTTCCCTGAAAAAGTAAACGGTAAGTATGTCCGTCTTGAAAGACCGTTTCCCGTTTATTCAAGGGGAGGCAAGGACAGATTTGACCTCTGGCTTTCAACTTCACCTGATCTCGTTTTCTGGGGAGAAACAGAGCTTGTTCTCGGCGTTGAGGATGTCCCTTATGCCAATGACAAAATCGGACCTGCGGCACCGCCGATAAAAACTGACAAGGGCTGGCTTACAACCTTTCATGCCGTTGATATAGACAGCAAAAGAAGAAAGCACGGCTGGGAAAGAGCGTGGAAGAAAAGATACTGCGCAGGAATTATGCTTCTTGACCTTAATGACCCGACAAAAGTTGTCGGTATGAGTAAGCTTCCGCTTATTGCTCCCGAAACTTACTACGAAACACAGACGGGCTTCCGTCAGCACGTCATTTTTCCCGGCGGAATGATTTTAGAGGATAACGGAGAGGTGAAAATTTACTACGGTGCTTCAGATACAGTCGAGTGCCTTGCTACAGCAAGAGTTGAAGAACTGGTTGCACTCTGTACGGAAAAACGTAAAAGATGAAAACGAAACAAAATGGCACTCACCGAATGGTGGGAGCCATTTTTAGCTTTAAAATTGAACGTCGTTAAGAATCGATCTAGAAAAATTATGCTTTTGCA
>JAZULG010000182.1:0-20495 GCA_045603005.1 Acutalibacteraceae bacterium | reverse complement strand
CCTATGGTTGCATGGTCTATCAGGAGCAGGTAATGGAAATATGCAGAAAGCTTGCAGGCTACTCCTATGGCAGAGCAGACCTTGTACGCAGAGCGATGAGTAAGAAAAAGCTTGATGTTATGGAAAAGGAGCGACAGATATTTATTCACGGCATAGAGGGTGATGCAGTTTGCTGTGGCGCTGTTAAGAAGGGTGTTTCCGTTCAGGCGGCTAATGAAATTTTTGATGAAATGTCAAATTTTGCAAAGTACGCTTTCAACAAATCACACGCTGCTGCTTATGCATACGTATCTTACCAGACTGCATATCTCAAAGCGTATTATCCTTGTGAGCTGCTTGCTGCAACCCTCACAAGTGTGCTTGATTCTTCCGTTAAGGTTTCTACCTATATTTCAGAGTGTACGAGGCTCGGAATCCGTGTGCTTGCACCGTCAGTTAACAGTAGCTTTGAAGGCTTCACTGTAAAAAACGGTACTGTCCGTTTTGGTTTACTTGCAATTAAGAATTTAGGCAGAGGCTTCATCAGAACAATAATACGCGACCGTGAGCAGAAGGGAAAATATACAAGCTTTTACAGCTTCTGCAAACGTGTTCACGGAAAAGAATTTAACAGACGTGCTGTTGAAAGCCTTATAAAATGCGGTGCTCTTGACGGACTTGATCTTAACAGAAGACAGATGCTCAGCATATTACCTAATGTTATTTCTGCAATTGATGAAGATAAGAATAAAAATATAATAGGTCAAATCGGATTCTTTGATAATGATTCTGAATTTTCGGGAATGGATGAGGTAAAAGCTCCCGAGATGGATGAAATGACAAAAAATGAGCTTCTCAGACTTGAAAAAGAGGTTACCGGTCTTTATATTACCGGTCATCCAATGGATGAGTATAAGGAGCTTTCGAGAAAAATCAAGGCAGATAAAATATCTGATATACTTGAGAGCGATGGCAGCTTTAAAAGTAAATTCAAGGATAATTCCGATGTAAAGGTATTCGGAATTATTTCCAGACTTGAAAAGAAAACAACCAAAAATAATTCAACGATGTGTTTTGTTGAAATTGAAGACTTAACTGCAGACATTGAGTGTATCGTCTTCTCAAAGCTTTTTGCTGACAGAACTAATCTGCTACAGCTCGGTAATATTGTTCTTATCCGCGGCAGATTAAGTATGCGTGAAGACAGAGAGCCATCTGTTATCTGCGAAAGTATCGAACCGAATCCTGTTAATCTTTATAAGGATACGGAAGAGAAGCCTGTTAAGAAAAAGCAGAGACAGGGCATTTTTCTCAGACTTCCCGAAAAGGGATGTGAGCAGGAACGTAAAATAGAGTTGCTTTCTGAAATATTCAGCGGAACATTTCCGCTGTACTGCTACTATACTGATACAGGGGAGTATTCACATGCGGGCGGTGTAATGCTCAATGACACTATGATCAATGAAATGAAACATATTCTCGGTGAAGAAAATGTCGTTGTCAGGGAATGACACATAACAACAAATAAGCAGTATTTCTTATTTTTCTTATGTGTTATTGACTTTTTCTTACAGATGTGTATAATTATTTCAAATGCATTTAGCTTAGACGGTTATAAAACCGTGTAATGACTTTAGGAGGATGTTACAATGATTAAAACTATCGGTGTTCTTACAAGCGGCGGCGACGCACCCGGAATGAACGCAGCCATCAGAGCTGTTGTACGCGCAGGCTGTGAGCTTGGTATGAAGGTGTACGGCATCAGAAGAGGCTACAACGGTCTTATGGAAGACGATATGTATGAAATGAACCTCAGATCTGTTTCCGATATCATAAACAGAGGCGGTACAATTCTTTATTCAGCAAGAAGCCCTCGCTTCAAGACAGAGGAGGGTATGGCTGCAGCTATTGAAACCTGCAAAAAGAAGGGTATTGAAGGCCTTGTTGTTATCGGCGGTGACGGCTCATTCAGAGGCGCAAGAGACCTTTCACTCAGAGGTGTTCCCTGCGTAGCAATTCCCGGCACAATTGATAATGATATCGGATGCTGTGATTACACTATCGGATATGACACTTCTATGAATACCATTATGCAGATGGTTGATAGAATTAGAGATACTGCTGAATCTCATGACCGTTGTGCTGTTGTTGAGGTAATGGGCAGAGGTGCAGGTTATCTTGCTCTTTCATCAGGTATTGCCTGCGGTGCAACTTCTATTCTTATTCCTGAGGTTCCCTATGATTTCGAGCGTGACGTAATCGAAAGAATGAAGAGAACTCAGAAGACAGACAAGGTTCACTTTGTTATTATCGTTTCCGAGGCAATCGGTGGCGTTGAAGAGATGGCAAAGAAAATTCAGGCTGAAACAGGTGTTGAAGCAAGAGCAACAATTCTCGGTCACGTACAGAGAGGCGGTTCACCTACTTCTAAGGACAGAATCGTTGCAAGTCAGATGGGCTATCATGCTGTTCAGCTTCTTAAGGACGGTATCGGCAACAGAGTAGTTGCAATGCAGAAGGAAACAATCCTTGACTTTGATATCTTTGAAGCTCTTAATATGAAGAACTCTGTTGATCTTGATATGTACAAGATGGCTCTTGAAATTTCAATATAAAACTAATCTGTCGGAGCTTTTTTATAAGAGGCTCCGATATGTTTTGACAGGAGAAAAAATATGGCGGACGAAAATCTTAAACCGATAAAAAAGGAAAATCCTCACAAGGGACACCGTATTAAGGTCAGAAACAGATACTACGAAACGGGATTTAACGGTATGGCTGACCATAACGTTCTTGAAATGCTCTTGTTTTTCGGCATACCATTTAAGGATACCAATGAAATTTCCCACGAGCTTATTTCACGCTTCGGGAGTTTTTCGGCTGTACTTGAGGCTGATGTCAAAGATCTTGTTACTGTAAAAGGCATGACCGAAAATGCCGCCTGCCTCATTACAATGATTCTGCCTCTGTATAAAAGATATATGGAGGATATCAGTAAGCGTAAGCCTGAGTTTGTTTCGAAGGAAGAGCTTGCTGAATTTATTAGAAGTCTGTTTCTCGATACAAACGATGAGAGAATATATGCTCTTGCCTATGACTCGAGCAGACGCTATATCGGCTACAGGAATATCGGTGACGGTGATATAACTTCATCAAGAGTAGATATAAGAAAACTCACGTCGTTTGTTCTTGAAAATAACGCCACGGGAATTATTCTCGCCCATAACCACCCTCACGGCATAGCTCTTCCGTCAAGAGAGGATATCAATTTCACCAAATACGTTTATAAAATTCTTGAGGCACTCAAGGTACGCCTTCTCGATCATATAATCGTAAACGAAAGTGACTATATGTCAATGGTTGAAACTATGAGATATACCTATATTTTTTCAGGTATTGAGCAATCTCCCTTTGAAAAGGAGTTTGACGATGAAATGGAGAATCTGCGTGAAGAGGTTTTTAACAATGAACGCCGCAAGAATGCGGAAAAGATGAAGCAGATGATAGAGAGAATCAATAATTCGAAACCGCAGGAAGATATTTAATCGGAATAACTATAACTTAATCACCGACTTACACTTGTAATTTCGGTGATTTTTTATATCTGAAGAAAAACTTTAAGTTATTTAATGTTTAATTAGTTTTATCTTTAATTTTAAAAAATTATGTGATATAATACTGAAAAAGAAAGGAGAGAATTGCCGTGGATAAATTTAAACTTGTGTCTCCGTTTAAGCCTACAGGTGATCAGCCCGAAGCAATAAAAAGTCTTGTTGACGGTGTCAGACGCGGATATAAAGAGCAGACGCTTATGGGCGTTACAGGCTCAGGTAAAACCTTTACAATGGCAAATATCATTGCAGAGCTGAACAGACCGACACTTATCCTTGCACATAATAAAACACTCGCAGGACAGCTGTGCAGTGAATTTAAAGAGTTCTTTCCTGAAAATGCAGTTGAATATTTTGTATCCTATTACGATTATTATCAACCGGAGGCTTATATACCTACTACAGACACATACATCGAGAAGGACTCTGCGATAAACGATGAAATTGATAAGCTCCGTCATTCAGCAACCTCTGCTCTTTCCGAGAGACGTGATGTAATTATTGTTGCGAGCGTTTCCTGCATTTATACTCTTGGTAACCCGATAGATTACAGAAATATGGTTATTTCACTGCGTACGGGTATGGAAAAGAGCCGTGATGAACTTATATCTAAGCTTGTTGAAATACAGTACGACAGAAATGACGTGAACTTCGTAAGAAACAAATTCAGAGTACGTGGTGACGTTGTTGAAATATATCCTGTTTATACAAGTGATACAGCAATCCGTGTAGAGTTTTTCGGGGATGAGATTGACAGACTTTCGGAAATAAATCCTCTTACAGGTGAGATCAAGAATACAGTAAGCCATGTTGCCATTTATCCTGCCTCACATTATGTTATTGCACCCGATAAGCTTGATGCGGCTCTCTGTGAAATAAAAGAGGAAATGGAAGCCCGTGTTATTGAATTTACAAAACAGGGAAAGCTGCTTGAAGCAGAAAGAATCCGTCAGCGAACGCTGTATGATCTCGAAATGCTCAGAGAAACCGGCTTTTGCAAGGGAATAGAGAACTATTCAAGAGTTATGTCGGGTCGTCCTGCAGGGGAAGCTCCGTTTACGTTGCTCAACTATTTTCCCGATGATTTTCTTCTGTTTGTTGATGAGTCTCACGTTATGCTGCCTCAGCTCAGGGCAATGTATGGAGGTGACCGTTCAAGAAAGGAAAGCCTTATTGAATTCGGATTCAGATTACCTTCTGCTTACGATAACAGACCTCTTAAGTTTAATGAATTTTATGAAAGAGTCGGACAGAAGATTTTTGTAAGTGCTACACCGGCGGCGTTTGAAAGAGAAAAAAGCGAGCAGATTGTTGAGCAGATAATCAGACCTACCGGTCTTCTCGATCCGCTTATAACTGTTAAGCCCACTGAAGGTCAGATAGATGATATTGTAAGTCAGATTAATATCCGTATTGATAGGGGAGAACGTGTTCTGATAACTACCTTAACAAAGAAAATGGCTGAATCACTTACTGATTATCTCAGTGACTTCGGGATTAAGGTCAGATATATGCATTATGACATTGATACAATCGAGCGAATGGAAATTATCCGTGACCTTCGTCTTGGTGAGTTTGATGTTCTTGTCGGAATCAACCTTCTCAGAGAAGGCCTTGACATACCTGAGGTTTCGCTTGTTGTAATTCTTGATGCGGATAAGGAAGGCTTTCTTCGCTCAGAGACCTCCTTGGTACAGACGATAGGACGTGCAGCAAGAAATGCAAACGGTGAGGTTATTATGTACTCTGACTGTGTTACTCCTTCGATGGAATATGCAATCAGTGAAACTGAGAGAAGAAGAAAAATTCAGAATGAATATAATATTGCGCACGGTATTGTACCTCAGACGGTAAAAAAACAGGTCAGAGATGTGCTTGAGATTTCAACAAAGAGCTCTGACGATGATAAATCCTTTAAGCGTTTATCAAGGTTTGATAAGGAAAAGGTCATCAGACAGCTTACAGCTGAAATGCGTGATGCAGCAAAGATTCTTGAATTTGAACACGCTGCATATTTAAGGGATAAGATTGAAAAGCTAAAATCAATGATGTAGTAAAGAAAGGTGCTTTATGTCACAAAAATATATAACAGTAAAAGGCGCAAGAGAGCATAATCTGAAAAATATTGACTTGACAATCCCGAGGGATAAGCTTATTGTTTTTACCGGATTGTCCGGATCGGGAAAGTCATCGCTTGCGTTTGATACAATTTATGCTGAGGGTCAGAGAAGATATGTGGAGTCACTGTCTTCCTATGCCCGTCAGTTTCTCGGACAAATGGAAAAGCCTGATATTGATTATATCGACGGACTATCTCCGGCTATTTCCATTGATCAGAAAACAACCTCCAAAAATCCTCGTTCAACTGTTGGAACAATCACAGAAATATATGACTATTTCAGACTTTTATATGCGAGAATCGGCATTCCTCACTGTACAGTTTGCGGAAAGGAAATAAAGCAACAGACGGTTGACCGTATTGTTGAAAAATTGCTTGATCTTCCGGATGGCACAAAAATTCAACTCCTTTCACCGATTGTAAGAGGAAGAAAAGGGGAATACGTCAAGGAGCTTGAGAATGCAAGAAAGTCAGGTTTTGTCAGAGTCAGAATTGACTCAATAACCTATGATTTATCAGAGAAAATTACCCTTGACAAAAACAAAAAGCATAATATTGAAATTGTTGTAGACAGACTTGTCATTAAAGAGGGAATAAATTCAAGACTTGCCGATTCAATCGAGACTGCCACAAAGCTTTCTGAGGGCCTGCTTTTAGTTGATGTTATAGGTGGAGAAGAGCAACTGTTTTCTCTCAATTATGCATGTCCCGATCACGGTGTAAGCTTTGGCGAAATTACACCGAGAATGTTTTCCTTCAACAGTCCCTTCGGCTCGTGTAAAAAATGCTCAGGTCTCGGCGTTTTTATGGAAATATCACCTTCAATGGTAATACCTGACCGTAAGCTTTCTATAGCACAAGGCGCAATCAAAGCCAGCGGATGGTCAGGCAGAGACGGATCGAGCATCTGCGGGATGTACTATGATGCTCTCGGTAAGAAATTCGGTTTTGACTTTAATACACCTATAGAGGATTTCTCCTTGAATGCATACAGTGCCCTTCTTTACGGTACAAACGGAGAAAAGCTTAAAATGGAAAGAACCACCTCCTACGGTTCGGGCACCTATTTTGCCGCATTCGAAGGAATAATCAACAACCTTCAGAGAAGATATACGGAGTCATCATCTGAAGCGATGCGGCGCGAAATCGAAACAATGATGTCTACTAACGAGTGTAAGGAGTGTGGAGGTGCAAGACTCAGCAAGGAAGCACTTAGCGTTACTGTTAACGGTAAAAATATTCACGAGGCCTGTTCACTTTCAATCAGCGACTGCCTGAGCTTTATAAATGAAGCTGAACAGAGGTTTTCCGAGCGTGAAAGAATGATTGCAAATCTTATTATTAAGGAAATAAAGGAAAGACTTTCTTTTCTTGAAAGTGTAGGACTTAACTATCTCACCTTGTCAAGACAGTCAGGCTCTCTTTCGGGTGGCGAAAGTCAGCGCATACGTCTTGCAACACAGATTGGCTCGTCTCTCGTCGGCGTGCTTTATATTCTCGATGAGCCGAGTATTGGTCTTCATCAGCGCGATAACGGGAAGCTTATATCAACACTCAAGCATCTTCGTGACATAGGAAACACACTTATTGTGGTCGAACACGATGAGGATACTATGCTTGAAGCAGATTACATTGTTGATGTCGGACCGGGCGCAGGTATACACGGCGGAGAAATCGTGTGCGCAGGTACTGTTGACGATATAAGGAATTGCGAAAATTCAGTTACAGGACAGTATCTTAGTGGCAGAAAAAAGATTCCGGTACCTGAGCAGCGGCGTCTCGGCAGCGGAAAGAGTCTTAAAATTTACAACGCTTCACAGAATAACTTAAAAAACATAAACGTTGAAATTCCTTTGGGAATGCTTGTTTGCGTAACCGGTGTTTCAGGCTCGGGAAAATCTTCTCTTGTCAATGAAATTCTCTATAAACATCTTTCAAATGAGCTTAACGGTTCAAAGAAAATTCCGGGACAATTCAGAAAAATGACCGGTATTGAATTTCTTGACAAAGTAATTGACATTGATCAGTCGCCGATCGGACGTACCCCGAGATCTAATCCTGCAACATATACAGGTGTGTTTAATGATATCAGAGAGCTGTTTGCAAACACAACAGATGCAAAGGCTAAAGGATATACTTCAAGCAGGTTTTCCTTCAACGTAAAGGGCGGACGATGCGAGGCGTGTCAGGGCGACGGTATTGTTAAAATTGAAATGCATTTTCTTGCTGATATTTATGTACCTTGTGATGTTTGCAAAGGAAAGAGATATAATAGTGAAACTCTTTCAGTTAAATTCAAGGGAAAATCAATCCACGATGTTCTTGAGATGACAATTGAAGAAGGGATGCTGTTCTTTGAAAATCATCCGAAGATATACAAAAAGCTCAAAACCCTATATGATGTAGGTCTCGGCTATGTAAAAATAGGTCAGCCGGCTACAACTTTATCGGGCGGTGAGGCGCAGAGAGTAAAGCTTTCCACGGAGCTTTCAAAGACTGCTACCGGAAAGACAATTTACATTCTCGATGAACCTACCACCGGGCTTCATACTGCTGACGTGCACAGACTGATAAAAGTTTTACAGACACTTGTCGAAAACGGTAACAGTGTTGTTGTTATTGAGCATAATCTTGATGTGATAAAATGTGCTGACCATATTATTGACCTTGGCCCTGAGGGTGGTGACGGCGGCGGCACCGTTGTTGCGACTGGCACTCCTGAAGAAATTTGCAAAAATACTGATTCATATACAGGAAGGTATTTAAGTAAGATGTTATAAGTAAAACACTTATTTAAAATGATATTAGATTTTTTCTGTTAAAATAATGTAAATGTTTTACAATTTATTTAATATGCTATTGCCTTTTTGTATTCAATGTGTTAAACTATTTTTTACGAAAAATAAAACGCAGGAGGATAATAATGAAAATTTACGAATTTTTACACAAACTATTCGGTACAACACCCAACAAAGGTGTTCAGCCGAAAGAGGCCATTGCCTATGGTGTTGCCGGTTTCGGTCAGAACTTTATCTGTACTATTATCGGTTCATACATCACAGTGTTTATGACCGATGCACTTCTTTTCGGTGCCGAAGGCGTAAAGGTCGGTGCGATGGAAGGCGCTATTGCAGTTGCTATCCTTATGTTAGCTACCAGAATCTTCGATGCATTTAACGATCCTATCATGGGTTCAATTGTTGACAAGACAAGAACCAAATGGGGTAAGTGCAGACCTTACCTTAAGTGGATGGCTATCCCTATCGGTATTTCCACAATCCTTTGCTTCCTTCCTATTTATGAAGCTAAGGCAACATGGACCTTTGTTGTAATTTCAGTTCTTTATGTTATCTGGTCAGTTGTATATACAGTTGCAGACGTTCCTTATTGGGGTCTTGCAACCTGCCTTACAAACGACACAACAGTAAGAGGTAACATTCTTACAGTTGTACGTCTTGTTTGTACTGTTGGTGCAGGTATTGTAACAGTTGGTGTTCCTATCATTACAAACGCTCTCACCGCTAAGTTTAAGTATCCCAAGGGAGCTTTTGAGCTTATCCTTGCAGACAAGGGTGAAGCTGTTACAAAGCTTGTAAACAATGAGCTTGCTTCTTCAGGTGATTTTTCATCATTAACACTTAATCTTGAGCAGATTAAAACAATTGCAGCTGATAAGGCTCACAGCTTTGCAGACGGCGTTGTATCAATTGTAGATAAGGCTGTTGCTTCCTTTGAAGGCACTGTTATGGATGAATTCGTTGTTCAGAATGCTACAACTCTTAAGTGGACATACTTTGTTTGTGCTGTTGTGTTTGTTGTTGCTGCTATGCCTATGTTCTTCTACGGCTTCAAAAACACAAAAGAACACGTTACTGCAAGCTATGATAACGTTCCTTCATTTGTTCACAATCTCAAGCTCCTCTTTAAGAATAAAGAGCTTCTTCTTATCGTTCTCTCCGGTGTTCTCGGTGGCGCAAGAATGGTTTACTCATACACCGGCGGTCTCTATTTCGCTAAGTACGTCCTTAAAAACGAAGGTATGTACGGTATTATAACAATGCTTGTTATCCCCGGCGGTCTTGTTGCATCAGTTCTCGTTCCCTGGATGACAAAGAAGTTCACAAAGAAATGGTCATATATCATTGTTCATCTGTTTGGCGGTGCTGTAATGGCTGTTATGTACTTCGTTGGATATGATGCTCCCTGGAAGCTTGCTGTTTGCGCAGTCGGTCTCGTTCTCCTTGGTATTCCTCAGGGCGTTAACAACATTATGAGCTACGCTATGATTGGTGACACAGTTGACTACCTCGAGTGGAAAACCGGCGAAAGAGGCGAAGGTATCTGCTTTGCAATGCAGACACTTATCAATAAGATCGGTATGGCATTCGGTGCCTTCATCGGTGTTATGGCGATGAGCATTGCAGGTATCAATGCTGAAACAGGTATCGTTAAGTCACCTGACGCCCTTTGGAACGTTCTTATCCTTTCAGGTGCTATCAGTATGTTCGCTTGTGCAATTCCCATGTTCTTCTACACTCTTACAGAAAAGAGACAGAGAGAGCTTGTTGCTGAAATTGAAGCTCGTAAGGTTTCTAAATAAAATTAAGCTATAATATTATAACGGTGCTTTCTATTGAAGGCACCGTTATTTTAATAGAATTAAGCAATTATTTCTGCATGATTATTCCTACGCATAAGTTTCTGCGCAATATGGCAACAGCTTAATTCTATTTATTTCAGCATATTTTATGAATAAAGCCTCACAAGGCATATGCTTTGTGAGGCTTTATTATATTATTCTGAAAAATTTATTAAGCGTAAAACTATGCTTCTTTGAATATAATTCTCTTAAATAAGGCTGTTAATAGCCTATTGCGTATCCGATAAAGGTCAATCCTATTGAAGCTATGAAAACAGCTAAAAACAGCTTCCATGTGCATTTTAAATACTTAAAGTAAGATATGTTAATTATGCTGAGTGCAATCATAAGAAGTCCGTTGGTGGGATAAAGAACATTACAGAGACCGTCACTCAGACAGAAGGAAACAATCAGATTCTGTCTGCCGATTCCTATCATGTCAACAAGAGGAAGCAGAATAGGCATCAGAAGAAATGCTTTTGCAGATCCGCTGCCGATAAAGAATTCAAATACGCAGATAACAAGAAAAATAACGGTAAGAGCTACGTAAGGATTAAGCGTGCTTATGTAATTATATACCCAATAGAGAAGCGTATCGATTATCATACCTCTTTTAAGGATATATGTAACACAAATAATAATCATAATAATCGGTGCGCAGGGAAGTATTGACTTAGCACCTGTTCCAAATATTCCTCTGAGCTCCTTGCCTGAAAATCCTGCAATCTTACCGGCTCTGAGGCCGCCCGTTGTGAAAAGTACAGCCATTGAAGCAAGCGGAAGGTATCCGATAATATCCGAAAGCGCACTGTCTCCAATAAAAATATTTGAAACAAGACAGATAATTGTGATAACAAGGACAGCGAGAAGTGACTGTACAAATGCTTTTGTTGCCTTGGGGAGATTTTTGTTTTCAAGAGCTTTTTCTATTTCAACTGTGTTCAGAAGCTTGGTTCTGAGGCTCATATCTGTTTTATAGCAAGGAGATTTTTCGGGGGATTTTTCAATTTTTTTGGCGTATGTAATAAAAAATGTTGTAAGTACTGCGTAAATAACTGCGAAAACAAGCACTCTGAACAGTACTCCAGAAAACATAGGAAGTCCTGCCATGGAGTGGATTATTCCGATATTAAACGGATTAAAGGTTGCAGCAGCATATCCGAAGGTAACGGAAATAAGACTGAAGCCAAGACCTACGAAGGAGTCCCAACCAAGTGAAAGTGAAATTGCAACTGCAAGAGGTACGAGAGTCATTGACTCTTCAAGAATACCCGCAAAGGATGAGAGAAGCATACAGAAAAATATCATTGCTGAAAGCAGAAAATACTTTTTACCTGAAAACTTATTGACTATTGTCGTCATAATGTATTTCAGTACACCGCTTTTATCGAGAACAAGAAACGTTCCGCCGATGATAATAATTACGAGAATAATAATTACGCCTGTCATTGCTTCTCCGGCTGAATGTATAAACATTTCAACAGGAGAGATAAATATTCTCCAGAAATCATATCCGACCTCATCTCTTGAAATTTCAGCATATGTACCGCTTATGATATTGCCTGCATCATCTGTCTGATAGGCGCCGGTAGGAATAATCTGGGTAAGAATACCGGCAAATATCATTATAGCAAATAAAAGAGCACCGATACCGATGAGCGTCTTTTTATTTATATTGATAATAGATTCATTTTCCTTTTGCATTTTTAAGCTCCTTAAATAATGTTGTTTATCTGCATAATCTGTCTGTCAACAAAAAACGACAGCTTATCAAATCCGCACTCTTTTGCGATTATCATAGCCTCAGTCAGTCCAAGCCCTACATCATAGGCGCTGTGTGAATCCGAGCCGATTGTTATATATTCGCCGCCAAGCTGACGGTACCTTTTAATTATATCAACGTCAGGCATTGTTCTTCTTATCGGTTGTCTTAACCCTGATGTGTTTATCTCTAATGCTTTGCCGTTATCAATAATCGTTTTAAGAAGACTGTCTGTGTAAAAAGAAATTTTAGAATAATCAAAGTTGATATTGTATTTGCCCTGAATTCTACGCATCGGACAGGTAATATGTGAAAGCACATCTATATACGGGCAGCGTGCTATTTCTTCAAGCTGACTGAAATAAGAACACATAAACTCATAGACATCAAGAGTTGAATAGTCAATTTCTTTAATATCACTTTCAAATTCTCTCGGCTTGTGTATGCTTCCGAGTACAACATCGTAATTTTTTGATGTTACAATTTTTTCGGTCAGAGTGATATCTGAAATAGGTTGTCCGATTTCTATACCAA
Source organism: Acutalibacteraceae bacterium (assembly GCA_045603005.1). Classification (GTDB taxonomy): domain Bacteria; phylum Bacillota; class Clostridia; order Oscillospirales; family Acutalibacteraceae; genus UBA6857. The sequence continues at coordinate 7,851 of JAZULG010000182.1, read as the reverse complement.
GGAGCACGAGCAGCTGTCCCTCAAAGGCGGACCTCGCTTTATAGGTTTCAAAGTAGGAGTGAAACACAGCACTATCGTACCCTTGAGCCTTGTAACAGTCAATTTCACAATGATCTGTTATAGCAACTGCTCTGAGATTATTTTTTACTGCCTGCTCACATATAAACATCGGAGAATGCTTGCCGTCTGGTGAATTATCCGAATGAACATGCATATCTATTTTTCGCTCTTTATTCATTATAGCAGCACCTCCAAAGAAAATAATATACAGTATTATACATTATTATGCAAAAATTATCAATAGTATATTCATAATAAATGTATAAATTTTAAATAAGTATACAACGCCTCCGCTTTTTAACCGGAAGCGCTGCTTATTATCAATTGAAAATGGTTACTTCATCCGAAAATAAATTTCTGTGCTTTTCAAAAGTATTTTTAAGTTCGGTAAGCTTATGGGAACTCATCGGACAAAGAGGTAATCTGCAGCTTGATGAAATAGCGTAAAAATATTCCATCGCTGCCTTCACGGGAATCGGATTAATATCAGAAAAAAGTGCTTCAACCAAGTCCAGCACAGTATTTTGTTTTTCTCTGCATTCATTAGTCTTTCCGTAAATTCCGCTGTATGTCAGTTTATGAGTAAAATACGGAAATACATTGGCAAGAACAGAGATAACCCCTTTACATCCCAAAAGAGTAGCCGGAGCAATCATATCATCATTTCCGATATAAAAATTAAGAGTATCTCCGCATAGAAAAATTGACTTTTGAAGCTTAACTATATTCGTGTCTGCCTCTTTGGCGGCAACAATATTCGGATGTTTACCTAATTCTCTGTAGGTTTCGGGCGTGATATTTACGCTTGTCCGTGTAGGAACATTATAAACAATAAGAGGGCATCTGCCGCTGTCGGCAAGCTTATAATAGTGCGCGATTATGCCGTTTTGAGAAGCTTTGTTATAATAGGGAGTGACCGAAAGATGCGCATCAATGCCGCATTTTTCAGCCTCTTTCATAAGCTCTGCCGAAAAAGAAGTGCTATTACTGCCTGTACCCGCAATAACAGGTATTCTGCCGTCGACCTGTTTAACAGCGAGCTTAAACAACCTGAGTCTTTCTTCAACCGTAAGTGTTGAACCTTCCCCGGTTGTTCCGCAAACAATAATAGCATCTGTTTTGTTTTTAATCTGGAATTCTATAAGCCTTGAAAAAACGTCATAATCAATTTTTCCATCCTCATCGAAGGGTGTTATAAGAGCAACACCGCTTCCCATAAAGATTGGCTTCAATGAATGACCTCCTTAGTCAATATAACCCTCGGCACAGAGAAGCTCGGCAAGAAGAACTGCACCGCCTGCTGCACCTCTGAGTGTGTTGTGTGAAAGGCAAACAAATTTATAGTCGTACTGTGTATCTTCACGAAGTCTGCCGATGGAAACTGCCATACCGTTTTCATTGTCACGGTTAAGCTTTGTCTGAGGCATATTGTCCTCAACGAAGTAATGTAAGAACTTCTTGGGAGCTGAGGGCAGTTCAAGCTCCTGAGCTCTTCCTGAGAAGCTGTTCCATACATTGATGATTTCGTCCTTTGAAGGCTTCTTACCGTCTTCAAATCTCATGAATACTGCACCCATATGACCGTCAGAAACAGGTACTCTGATGCACTGAGCAGTGAAAGCAGGGGATGTTGCATTCTTGATTACGCCATCCTCAACCTTACCCCAGATTTTAAGAGGCTCCTGTTCACTTTTTTCTTCTTCACCGCCGATGTAGGGGATTACGTTATCAACCATTTCAGGCCAGCTTTCAAAGGTTTTACCTGCACCTGAAATTGCCTGATAGGTACATACAAGAACTTCCTTAACTCCGAATTCCTTATCAAGGGGATAAATTGCAGGTACATAGCTCTGAAGTGAGCAGTTGGACTTAACGGCAATGAAGCCACGCTTTGTGCCAAGTCTCTTTTTCTGATCGTCGATAACCTTGATGTGATCAGCGTTAATTTCAGGAATTACCATAGGAACGTCTGCAGTGCCTCTGTGTGCACTGTTGTTTGATACAACGGGGCATTCTGCCTTTGCATAAGCTTCCTCAAGGGCTCTGATTTCATCCTTCTTCATATCTACAGCACAGAAAACAAAGTCAACCGCTGAAGCGATTTCGTTGATATCTGCAGTAGCATCTTTAACAATCATATCAGCCATTGAAGCAGGCATTTCCTTTGCGATTCTCCATCTGTTGCCGACTGCTTCCTTATAGGTCTTACCGGCAGAGCGTCCGCTCGCAGCGAGAACGGTAACATCAAACCAAGGATGATCGTCGAGAATTGTAGCAAATCTCTGACCAACCATACCTGTTGCACCGATAATACCAACCTTATACTTTTTCATAAATAAACACCTCTGGTTTTTGTTAAATTTTTTTACTTGTTTTTGCGCAAAACTGTTGATAATTTCAGCAATATGCACTATAATGTAAAATAATATTTATATATTATCACTTAAATACAGTTATGTCAATTTAATTTTTAATTTTTTTATACTTTAAAGTAAAAAAACTTCAGCACATACGAGGAGCGCAAATGAATAAATCAGATTTTTATTACGATTTACCTAAGGAGCTGATTGCTCAGCATCCGGTTGAACCGCGTGATAGCTCAAGGCTTATGACGGTTGACAAATCAACAGGCGAAATTAACCACAAGCATTTTTATGATATTCTTGATGAGCTTAATGAAGGGGATTGTCTTATACTTAATAATACCAGAGTGCTTCCTGCCAGAATTTTCGGTATAAAGGAAGACACCGGTGCAAAGGTTGAATTCCTTCTTCTTACCAACAAAGGCGATGATGTATGGGAAACAATTACCGGTCCCGGAAAAAGAGCAAAGATTGGTACTAAGTTTGTTTTCGGTGACGGAATACTCAGGGCTGAAATTATCGATATTCTTGAAGGCGGCAACAGAATTGCCAAATTCAGCTATGAGGGTAATTTTTACGAGGCTCTTGATAAAATCGGTCAAATGCCTTTGCCTCCGTATATAACTGAGAAGCTCGAAAACGGTGAGCGTTATCAGACGGTATATTCTAAAACAGTTGGCTCTGCCGCCGCCCCGACTGCAGGACTTCATTTTACACAGGAGTTAATGGAAAAAATCCGTAATAAAGGTGTAAATATCGGTTATGTTACTTTACACGTTGGTCTCGGTACATTCAGACCCGTTAAGGCAGATGACATTTCACAACATATTATGCATTCGGAGCATTATTGGTTACCTTCTGAAACAGCTGAACTGATAAACAGCACCAAAGCAAAGGGCGGAAGAGTTGTTGCCGTTGGTACAACAAGTTGCCGTACACTTGAATCCGTTGCAACCTTTAACGGTAAAATTGAAGAAGCAGAAGGCTGGACAGACATTTTCATCTATCCCGGCTATGAGTTTAAGTGCATTGATGCTCTGATAACTAACTTCCATCTTCCGGAAAGTACACTTATAATGCTTGTAAGTGCTTTCTGCGGCTATGATAATACAATGAATTTTTATAAAACTGCAGTTGAAGAAAAATACAGATTTTTCTCCTTTGGCGATGCAGTTTTTCTGAGGTGAATTATGTTAAAGCTTATAAAAAACAACGGTACTGCAAGACGCTGCGAATTTGAGACCGTACACGGTACTGTTCAGACGCCTGCGTTTATGAATGTTGCAACCTGCGGTGCTATCAAAGGCGGACTTTCTGCCATAGACCTTAAGGAAATCAGATGTCAGGTGATGCTTTCTAATACGTACCATCTTCATGTGCGTCCCGGAGATAAGCTTGTTGCAGAAATGGGCGGACTTCATAAGTTTACCGCTTGGGACAGACCTATACTTACCGATAGCGGCGGTTTTCAGGTCTTCTCTCTTGCAGGACTTCGTAAAATCAGTGAGGAGGGCGTAACCTTCGCTTCACACATTGACGGTAAGCGTATATTTATGGGTCCTGAGGAGAGTATGCAGATTCAGTCAAATCTTGGCTCAACGATAGCCATGGCGTTTGACGAATGCGTTGAAAATCCCGCTAAATATGAATATGCGAAGCAGTCCTGTGCGCGCACCGTAAGATGGTTAAAGCGCTGTAAGGCCGAGATGGACAGACTTAACTCATTACCCGATACAATTAACAGAAATCAGCTTCTTTTCGGTATAAATCAAGGATGCACATTTGATGACCTCAGAATTGAAAATATGAAGGAAATAGCTGAGCTTGATCTTGACGGATACGCAATCGGCGGTCTTGCTGTCGGTGAACCTAAAGAGGATATGTACCGTATCATTTCAGCAGTTGAACCTTATATGCCGAAGGACAAGCCGAGATATCTTATGGGCGTCGGTACTCCCGGCAATATCATTGAAGGAGTCAGCAGGGGAGTTGACCTTTTTGATTGCGTTATGCCCAGCAGAAATGCCCGTCACGGCCATCTCAATACATGGAAGGGCATTATCAATATAAATAATGCGAAGTACGAAAACGATGCTTCTCCCATTGATGCTGAGTGCGACTGTCCTACCTGCAGAAACTTTTCACGTTCATATATCAGGCATCTGTTTAAATGTAAAGAAGTACTCGCATTGAGACTTTGCGTAATTCATAATCTCTATTTTTACAATAATATGATGGAAAAAATAAGAGAGGCTCTTGATAACGACACATTTAATGAATTTAAAGAAAAATATGTCGACTTACTCGACAAAAGAATATAAAAATACTAAATTTACTTGATAAATCATTTTTATTATGTTATAATCCTATCTAAAGTTTATAAACGGAGGTGTTAGAAATGTTTGGTGAAGGCGGAGGAATGTCATTTATTTTTATTATGGTTGCTATGTTTGGTCTTATGTACTTTACATCAATCCGTCCTCAGAAGAAGAGACAGCAGCAGGAGCAGGAAATGAGAAACTCTGTCGAGGTTGGCGATGAAATTACAACCATCGGCGGTATCTGCGGTAAAATTGTTACAGTTAAGGAAGAAAACCTTATCATTGAAACAGGTGCTGACAGAAACAGAATGACAATCACACGTTGGGCAGTTCAGCAGAACAATACTGCCAACGAAAGACTTGCAGTTCAGAGAGCGGCAGCCAAGGAAGCTGCTGAAAAGGCAAAGGCAGAAAAGTCCGGAAGCAAGAAGGAAAAGAAGTCAAAGGACAAGGCTGACTGGGAAAAATAATCATAAACCAAAGAAACTCCTCATATCATTTAACAGATGATATGAGGAGTTGTTTTTATGTCAAAATCTTCTAATTCAAGCAAAAAGCATGCTGATAATATCCTGAAAGATATATTAACACGTTTTTTTGTAGTATTGATAATTAATGTGTTTTCGTCAATTGTCTTGTGTTTATACTTTTATCTGAGTGGACGGGATATTTACAGTGGATTTATAATATCCATAATTGCGCTTACAACTGCGGCATTTCTTTCAGCATATTATATCGGCAGAAAATTCAGAAAAAACGGTTTGCTGTATGGTGTTGCTTTTAATTTGCCTGTTATATGCATTTATGTAGCGGTGTCACTGATATTAAACGGTTTTTCATATGACTCGAGGCTGTTCATTATGTTGTTGACTAATCTTGCTTCATCAGCTCTCGGTGGAATAACTTCAGTGAATTCAAAAACTAAGTATAAAAGAAAGTAAAAGGTGACTTGATAGTGAAAATTAAAGCTGTAATTATACCAAAACATACATTTAAAAGCCTTAAGCCTTTAGTAGCTGAAAGACGATGCAGACACCTTTTCATTTTCTATCTTTCGCTGGCTGTTTTTACAGGAATAATTATTTATTCATACAAAGAAGATGAGATCAGTATTAAGTTTACTGAGTATTTTTCAGATTATATCAGGGTTATCTCTGCAGATGATAAAGCCGAAACAGTATATACAATTATAATACAATCGCTTCCCGGAATAATCGCGTTTGTTTTTCTTTCAACCTCTGCAATAGGGGGTGTACTTATATATGCTTTTTCGTTCATAAAAATAGCGGGAGTCAGCACCTTCGTTGCTTTTTTATATTCTCAGTACGGTTCAGCGGGAATAAAATACTGTTTTCTGGTATTTTTGCCGGGGTATTTTATATACATTACATCGTTTCTTATTTTGATAAGTACATGTGCGGGTATTTCAAAAGAATTCAGAGAAAAGGTAAGAATACCTGAGTCAGAGATAAAGAATAAAATTATAAGATTCTTGTTTGTGTTTATTCTGTACCTTTTGTCTGTCGGTGTTTATTTAACAACTGTCAACTTATTTCTTCCCAAAATTGGAATTTCATCATTCCTTTGACAATGGATTATTCTTCACGGCCTCTCTTAATTGTTTGTTTTCAACGTGGGTATATATTTCGGTTGTCGAAAGGTTCTCATGTCCAAGCATTTCTTTAAGAAGAAGGACGTCGGCATCTCCGTGCTGATACATAAGAGTTGCAGCGGTATGCCTTAGCTTATGTACCGAATAATGCTGTCCGTCAAGCCCGATTTTTTCAAGATAATGATAAACCATAAGCTGCACCGCCTGTCGTCCGATACGTTTATTGAGCCTGCTTATAAAAAGCGCATTTCTGTCGTCGCCTTTAAGCTGATCGTGTGTGCGTACTGCAAGATACGACTTTATTGCATCGATGCATGCCTTGTTAAGATATACCATTCTTTGCTTGTTACCCTTACCGGTAACGAGCATTTTTTCTTCACTGAAGATAATGTCGCCCACATTAAGACTTACAAGCTCGGCAAGGCGCAGTCCGCAATTAAGAAACAAAGTCAGAATACAGTAGTCTCTTTCTTTATTCTCACCGTCTACACTCGATAAAAGCTGTCTGCTTTCTTCAAGAGTAAGGTATTTAGGAAGCTTTTTCTTCGGGGAAGCAACCTGCAGTTGAGCAACCGGATTTTTATCAATATAGTTCATTTTATCAGAAATATATTTAAAAAAGCCGCGTATTGCTGATGCTTTTCGTGCTCTGGTTGTAACATTATTTGTTCTCTCACTGTTACAGTATGCTAAGAATTCATTAACATTTCTTAATGTAATCTTAGAAAAATAATTAGCATCCATATGTGAAAGATCAAAATTTTTTTCTAAATCAGAAGGGGAGGGGATATTCTCGTCTTTTGCCGCAAGGAACCTGAAAAAAAGCCATAAATCAAGCTCATATCCGTCAGTTGTTGATTTATTACAGCCCTTAGTTACAATTAAATCACTGATAAATTCATTTAGTAAAGGTGGCATTAATCTTTTATCAATTTTATTTGACATAATTGTTCCTCCTTAAGTTGACTTATAATATCAACTATACAAAATATTTTTGTTTTGTCAAGAAAATTTTTAATTTTTTTAGGAAAATACATATTATTTAAAGATGATGAAAAAATTGGTAAATAGTTCATTTGATAGGATTTTTACAAACAATGCTCAGGTCATTTAAAATATTTCTGTTGAATGAAGAATTGTAAGAAAAATCATAAGATATGCTGTTTAATAGAAAATTTAAAAACGATGCATAGATCAACAAAATTAATTCTATTAAATAAAAAAATATAAAACAGTTCAAGTATATTAAATTCAGATTAATATGAAACACTTTGGTTCCTTTACAGAATATAAAAATTGATTAATTTATGCGATTATTTAAGAATCAAGTATATTTAAGTTTTTGGAAAAAATATTCTTTTGTGTATAAAACTTAGCCTTTCGAAGATATTCTCAGATTAAATTAATAATTCAATCCCCTCTACTATACAAAATATCTATTTTGTATAGTTCAAGATATTAAAATGTACAATGTGACTAAAAGCACTTTAGTACC
>JAZULG010000181.1:0-2719 GCA_045603005.1 Acutalibacteraceae bacterium | reverse complement strand
CTAACCCCTTTACATTTGAAAAACATTGTGCTATAATCTTCAAGCATTATGCCGATTTCTCGGTTTGCGGGTAAATGTCCGACGGACTTCTCACCTAACCGTATACTGGGGGTCAGGTATGCAAATATTATTAAGAGGTGAAAAAATCATGATGACAAAGGAACAGAAATCAGCTATCATCGCTGAGTATGCTACTCACGAAGGTGACACAGGTTCTCCCGAAGTGCAGATCGCTCTTCTTACTTACAGAATCAACAACCTTACAGAGCATCTCAAGGAAAACAAGAAGGATCACCACTCACGTCGCGGTCTTCTTATGATGGTAGGTCAGAGAAGAAACCTTCTCGCTTACGTTCAGAAGAACGATATCGAAAGATACCGTGCTATCGTTGCAAGACTTGGTCTTCGTAAGTAATTTTGCATTCCTTTGGCAGACATATTCTTATGTCTGCCATTTTTCCGTATTTTAAGGTGAGAAAATCTCATTCTTAAGCGGAAAAATCCGTAACTTGTTGCGGGGCAAACAATTGGGGTTAGCACTAAATTGAGTACCTTACGGGGTATTGAATTTATTGCTAAACCGCAAGCCTCGCAATCAAAATAAATAAACTAAAAAGAAAAGCGAGGTAGAAAACATGTTTAATGAATTCAGAAAATTCGAAACCACACTTGCAGGCAGACCTCTCGTTGTTGAAACAGGTAAGATGGCAGGTCTTGCAGGCGGCTCATGTCTCATCAAGTACGGCGAAACAGAGGTTCTCTGTACTGCTACAATGGCTGCAAAGCCCAGAGAAGGCGTAGACTTCTTCCCTCTCTCAGTTGACTACGAGGAGAAGCTCTATTCAGTAGGCCGTATCCCCGGCTCCTTCCAGAGAAGAGAAGGTAAGGCATCAGAAAAGGCAACTCTTTCATCAAGAGTTATCGACAGACCCATCCGTCCTCTTTTCCCCAAGGATATGAGAAACGATGTAGGCGTTGTTGCAACCGTTATGTCAGTTGACCCCGATTGCCTTCCCGAAATCACCGCAATGATCGGTGTTTCCGTTGCGATCTCAATTTCAGAAATCCCCTGGGACGGCCCCATCAGCGGCGTATCGGTAGGCCTTGTTGACGGTAAGTTCGTTATCAACCCCACTCTTGCAGAAAGAGCAAAGAGCGAAATGGCTGTTACAGTTGCTTCAACTGCAGATCTTGTTGCTATGATTGAAGCAGGCGCAAATGAAATCGACAACGAAACAATGTTTGACGGTATTATGTACGCTCATAAGGTTAATCAGGAAATCGTTGAGTTCATCAAGGGTATCCAGGCTGAGGTTGGTAAGGAAAAGGTTCCCTTCGAATCACAGGATCCCGCTCCCGAGATGTTCGAGGCTATCAAGGAATTTGCTATTGACGATGTTAAGTTTGCTCTTGACACAGACGATAAGAGAATCCGGGACGAAAGACTCAAGCCCGTATATGAAAAGGTACACGAGCGCTTTGACGAGGAATATGCAGAAATAATCGAAAAGATTGACGAATGCCTTTACAAGCTTCAGAAGTACGTTGTAAGACGTTGGCTTCTTGATGAGGGCAAGCGTGTTGACGGCAGAGGCATCAACGATATGCGTCCTCTTGATGCTCAGGTTGACCTTCTGTCCCGTGTACACGGCTCAGGTATGTTCACAAGAGGTCAGACTCAGGTGCTCACAGTTACCACACTCGGCCCCATGAGCGACGCTCAGCTTCTCGACGGTCTTGATGAAGAAACCGAGAAGAGATATATCCACCACTACAACTTCCCCTCATACTCTGTTGGTGAAACAAAGCCCTCAAGAGGCCCAGGCAGACGTGAAATCGGTCACGGTGCTCTCGCTGAAAGAGCTCTTGTACCCGTTATTCCTTCAGTTGAGGAGTTCCCCTATACAATCAGACTTGTTTCAGAGGTACTTTCTTCAAACGGCTCAACCTCACAGGCTTCAATCTGCGGCTCAACTCTTTCACTTATGGCAGCAGGTGTTCCCATTAAGGCTCCCGTTGCAGGTATTTCCTGCGGTCTTATCTCAGAAGGCGACCGCTTTATGACAATGGTTGACATTCAGGGCCTTGAAGACTTCTTCGGCGATATGGACTTCAAGGTAGCAGGTACAAAGAAGGGTATCACAGCTATTCAGATGGACCTTAAGGTACACGGACTTACTCCCGAAATCATCAAGGAAGCCTTTGAAAAGACCTACGATGCAAGATGCAAGATTCTTGACGAGGTTATGCTTCCCTGCATCGCAGAGCCCAGAGCAGAGCTTTCAAAGTATGCTCCCAAGATGCTCACAACAAAGATCGACGTTGACAAGATCGGCGACGTTATCGGTAAGCAGGGTAAGGTTATTCAGAAGATCTGTGCTGAATGCGAATGTAAGGTTGACGTTAACGAGGACGGCTCAATCTTCGTTTCAGCTATTGATCTTGATAACGCTAAGCGTGCAATCACAATCATCGAAACAATCGCAAACGATCCCGAGGTTGGTGCAATCTACAAGGGTGTAGTTACAAGACTTATGGACTTCGGCGCATTTGTTGAAATCGCTCCCGGTAAAGAGGGTCTTGTTCACATCAGCCACCTTGATGTTAAGAGAACAGAAAAGGTAGAGGATGTTGTAACTGTAGGCGATGAGGTTATGGTTAAGATTCTCGGTATTGACGAGAAAGAAAGACTCAACCTTTCACGCAGAGAGGCTCTTAT
>JAZULG010000180.1:0-11391 GCA_045603005.1 Acutalibacteraceae bacterium | reverse complement strand
CGGAAACTGGCACACCCTCGTCACTTCGTGACACTCCCTCTAACAGAGGGAATTACCTTTCAAGGGAGCCGAGTAACCAAAGAACTTTTCTGCTTTTTTTACTTGGCGGACTGCACCCTTCCGCTTACGTGAGCCTTGCCCGCAATTCCGAATTCCTACTTCCGAATTCCGCATTAAGAGTTAATAAACTCTATCGCCTTTGCCGCCGCTACGGTACCGTCGCTGACCGCCGTTGTAAGCTGACGGATTTCCTTTTTTCTGCAGTCGCCGCAGACGTAAATACCCCTTCTCACGGTACAATCCTCACCCGCAAGCACATAGCCGCCTTCGTCAAGGGGAAGTATATCGGCAAAGTCCCTTGTGAGAGGAAGCTGACCGATTGCGGCAAAGACTCCGTTTACGGAAAGCTCTCTTTCTTCGTCGGTGAGCTTGTTTTTCACCTTGAGATACTGCACTATGGGAGCACCGCCGATTTCAGCGGGTACACAGTCGGTAACAAGCTCGATATTTTCTTTTTCCGACGCCTTTTCAACAAGATTTTTCTCGGCACGGAACTCGTTTCTGCGGTGAACAAGATACACCTTTTTACATATATCCGCAAGGTAGAGTGCATCCTGAACTGCGGTATTTCCGCCACCGATTACGGCTACCTCTCTGTTTCTGAAGAAGTTTCCGTCACAGTAGGCACAGTAGGAAAGTCCCCTGCCTACGTACTTTTCTTCGTTTTCGAGTCCGAGCTTCTTTTCCTCGGTGCCGAGAGCAAATATGACCGCTCTTGCTTCGTACTCGCCTTTTGATGTGCTAATTTTCTTCACATCACCGTCAAGCACAGAGGTGACTGTTTCCTTGCGGAATTCACAGCCGAAGGCTTCAGCCTGACCTCGTAAGCTTTCCGAAAGCTCGGTGCCGCTGACTGCTCTTATACCCGGATAATTTTCAACAAGGGGACTTTTTGCAATCTGTCCGCCGAAGCCGATTTTTTCAAAAAGAAGCACACTTTTGCCGCTTCTTACACCGTAAAGTGCGGCGGTGAGACCCGCGGGGCCTCCGCCGATGATGATTATATCGTACATAACTTTCGCTCCTTTATGTTAATCCTTGTTTATGGTCAGGGATTATCTTTTTTCACCTTTATGGTGTAAATTGCTTTTACTCGTCTGTCGCTCGAGCCGCTATGGTACTTCCTTGCCTGCCCCTTTAGAGGAAGGCAAAAAAATCCTAACTCGAGTAAAACTCACATAAAAGTAACGTAAAGCGTAAAGTTGAAAAAGATAGACCCTCCCGTCAGCCTGACGGCTGCCACCCTCCCTTTCAAGGAGGGCAAGAAAAAATACTCCAAGCAATAGCACATAAAAGCGGCGGGCAGAACTTGCCTTTTACCGCCCGAGTTCCCCGCGATTGTGCATTGCGCATTGCGAATTGCGCATTGTCTTTCTCCTATTTTACCACAAAAAGACAAAAAATAAATACCTGAAAAAATTTTTTTGTAAAATACGGAAAAATCACCTCAAGAGGTAGAATTTACCGCATCGTTGTGCTATAATATTTTAGAATGGGTTATTATGTATATATATATTAACAGAATTATATCCTGAAAGGAATGAATCTGATTGAATAAAACAGTTAACGGTCTTAATATAAATTACGTTGACCGCGGTGAAGGCGATATTGTTGTTATCCTTCACGGCTGGGGCAGTAATATCACTCTTCACGAGCATATGATTTCCGTCCTCGCTCAGAAATACCGTGTGCTCGCTATGGATATGCCCGGCTTCGGTGAAAGCGACGAGCCGAAAGAGCCTTGGTGTGTTGACGATTACGTTGATTTTGTGCTTGACTTTCTCAAGGACTACTCACCCGCAAAAATCACCGTTATGGGTCACTCCTTCGGCGGCAGAGTAATTATCAAGCTCTGCTCGAGAGAGCTTCCCTTTGAAATCGAAAAGGTTGTTCTTATCGATGCGGCAGGCGTGAAGCCGAAAAAGACTCTCAAGCAGAAAACAAAGCAGAAAATATATAAGGCTACAAAGGGCATTTACTCCTCAGCTCCCGTACAGAAGCTTTTCCCCGAGGCGCTTGAAAATCTCAGAAAGAAAAACGGCTCTGCGGACTATAATGCCGCTTCACCGATCATGAGACAGACCCTGGTCAAGGTTGTAAATGAGGATTTATGCGACCTTATGCCTGACGTGAAGGCTCCCACCCTTCTTGTGTGGGGTACTCTCGACGATGCTACTCCCCTTTCAGACGCTCTTACAATGGAAAAGCTTATGCCTGATGCAGGTCTTGTAAAATTTGAGGGTGCGGGCCATTACTCCTTCCTTGAGTGCCGTGACCAATTCGGCAGAGTGCTCAGCTCATTTATGAATATCCCCTATTGAGAAAGGAGCTTACTATGAATTCAGTTTTACTTATGTTCTGTGCAGTTACCTTCCTTCTTGCGGTAACGATGAATATTATCGATTCAATGCACTTCTTCCAGCTTAACTCCTACCGCTTCGATACCCACACAAAGTGGATTGCAGAAAATGCAAAGAAGTACGTAAAGCACGTTTTCTTTTCAATCCTTCTTTGTGCTGCAATCGTACCCGAAATGAATATCATCATCAAGCTTATAGCCTGTGAAGTGATTTTCCTTATGGCTATTCCCGCAGAAAAGCCCAAAAAGGCAAAAAAGCCCCTCGTCTATACTCCGAGGGTCAAGAGAATGCTCACCACCGAGTCAGTTCTTATCATTCTCGCCACCGTACCCGTATCGGTATGGGCAACGGATGCGAAAAGAGAATCCTTTGCTCTTGCATGCTTTGCGGCTGTTTATCTTCTTTCTCCCATACTTTGCCTTGCCGCAAACCTTATCAACAAGCCTATGGAGCTTTCTATCAATCAGCATTATATCAACGACGCAAAGAGAATGCTTAAAAAGTGTCCCGACCTTAAGATTATCGGTATCACCGGCTCTTACGGTAAGACAAGCGTAAAGTATTATCTTACAACTCTTCTCAAGGGCAAGTACGATGTGCTTATGACCCCCGAAAGCTATAACACACCTATGGGCGTTGTAAAGACTATACGCGGCTCGCTCAAGGCTACTCACGAGATTTTCGTCTGTGAAATGGGTGCAAAATGGGTCGGCGATATAAAGGAGCTCTGCGATATCGTTCATCCCCACCACGGCGTTATTACCTCAATAGGTCCTCAGCATCTTGAATCCTTCAAGACTCTTGATGCGGTAAAGAGCACAAAATTCGAGCTTGCCGATTCACTCCCCGAGGGTGGTATGCTCTTTCTTAACGGCGACGATGAAAACATAAGAGCTCACGGCAGTAAGCGTCCCTATATTTCATACAGCATCGGCGGTGAGGCTGACTACGTTGCCTATGACCTTTCCGTAAGTGAAAGAGGTACAACCTTCTCGGTACGCACAAAAGACGGCGAAAGCGAGGAATTCTCAACAAGGCTTATCGGCAGACATAACGTACTCAACATTACGGGCGCAATCGCAATCAGCCACAAGATGGGTATGAGCCTTAAGGAAATCAGACCTCAGGTAAGAAAGCTCGAGGGTGTACCTCACAGACTTCAGCTTTCCGATAAGGGCAATATGACAATTATCGACGATGCCTACAACTCAAACCCCAGCGGCACAAAGGCGGCTCTTGAGGCTCTCAGCCTCTTCAACGGCTATAAAATCCTTGTTACCCCCGGTATGGTTGAGCTGGGCTCAAAGCAGGATGAGCTTAACCGTGAATTCGGCAAAAATGCCGCTTCCGTCTGTGATTATGTTGTTCTTGTAGGTCTCAAGCAGGCAGTACCCATCAAGGCAGGTCTTTTAGATGAAAAGTATGACGAGAGCAAAATCTTCGTTGCAAACAATATAAACGAGGCTCTCAATCACGTTTACGCTCTTAATTCAAAGGGAATGAAAAAGGTTGTTCTTCTTGAAAATGACCTCCCCGATAATTATTAAGGTTGCCCCTTCCGACGGCTACGCCGCCACCTTTTCCTCCGGAAACGGGAACCCTTTTGTCTGCTTCGCAGACATTTCCCCTGACAGGGGAATCTCCCTGAAGGGGACGGCACGAGCGGTGATAGGGTCATTCTGCATTTTACATTCATAAGAAAGGTGATATATAATGAAAATCAAAGTAGGTGTTCTCTTCGGCGGTAAGACCGTTGAACACGAAATCTCAATCATTTCCGCCATTCAGGCTATGGGCTATCTCAACAGAGATAAATACGATGTAATCCCCATTTACATAACAAAGAATAACGAATTCTATGTTGGTGAGGGTATCGGTAAAATCGAGTCCTATACCGACATAAAGAAGCTTCTTTCCGAAAGCCAGAGAATCATTATGGTCAACGAGGACGGCAAGACTCAGCTTATCAAGTACCCCCAGAAGCTCTTCTCAAAGGGTGTATATGACTATATCGACATCGCATTCCCCATCGTTCACGGCACAAACGTTGAGGACGGTACTCTTCAGGGCTATCTTAAAATGTTCAACATCCCCTACGTAGGCTGCGACGTACTCTCCTCTGCTGTAGGTATGGATAAGTACGTTATGAAGACCGTACTCAAGGATAACGGCATCCCCGTGCTCGACTGCAAGTGCTACACAGGTAATCAGTACGATGAAAATGCTGACGCTATCGTTGACGAAATCGAAAAGGCTATCGGCTACCCCGTTATCGTTAAACCCGTTAACCTCGGCTCATCAATCGGTATCTCAAAGGCTGAAAACAGAAGTGAGCTTTTCGACTCTCTCGACACAGCCTTCCACTATGCCACAAAGGTACTCATCGAAACCGCAGTGCAGAATCTTAAGGAAATCAACTGCTCCGTACTCGGCGACTACGAAACCGCAGAGGCATCTGAATGCGAGGAGCCCGTTTCAAGCGATAAGATTCTCACCTTTGCAGAAAAATACATCGGTGACGGCTCCGCTAAGGGTGCTAAAGGCGGCGTAAAGGGCGGCGTGAAGTCCTCTCCCTCAGGCAGCAAGGGTATGGCTACTCTCAAGAGAAAAATCCCCGCTGACATCACCGCAGAGCAGAGAGATGAAATCCGTGCTCTTGCAGCAAAGGCCTTCAAGGTGCTCGGCTGTAACGGCGTTTCACGTATCGACTTTATGATGAACACCGAAACTCAGCAGATATGGCTCAACGAAATTAACACAATCCCCGGCTCACTTTCCTTCTATCTCTGGGAGCCTCTCGGCGTGAAGTATTCCGAGCTTCTCGACAGAATGATTTCCTATGCAAGAAAGCGTGAAAGAGAAAATGACGGCATCACCTACACCTTCGATTCAAACGTACTTCAGGGCGTTAAGCTCGGCGGCGGCACAAAGGGTGCAAAGGGCGGCACAAAGTGCTGATACAATGCGCATTGTATCAACCTTCGGTTGTCAAATTCAACTAATAATCAACTGTCGGTTTGTCAAAAGTTCATAATTTTAATCCGTTTGCTTACAAACTATGGTAAACGGATTATTTTTATGATATAATGCAATAATGTATAAAGTGTCTGTTTTTTCACAGATGCGAATCCGTCAGGAGGTATAAATTTGGTAGCAAAAATCAAAAGCTTATTATCAGACGTAAAAACCTATTGGAAGGTACCTGCCCCCGGCAAGTACATCCCCTTCAGGGAAATTGCCGCATATGCAGGCGGCGGTATCGGTGCTTACTTTATAATCACTCTCGGCACTGCCTGCCTTCTCGGTGTAGGTAACACCCTCATCTCCGGCGCACTCGGTGTCGGTCCCACAGATATGTACATAATGCATGTTATTGCAGTTCTGTCAAACATTCTCTTTACAGGTGTCAGAGCAAACATAATCGATAACACCCGTAACAAGGCAGGTAAATACAGACCCTATATAGTTACTATGGCTATCCCCACCGCCATTATCTGTGTTACCATGGTATGGTTCCCCTATGAAGGCTTCGGCTCCTTCCTTACCAACCTCACAGGTATTGAAACTCTTTTCGGTGATAAGTCTCTCTCATACGTAGCTAAGTGTGCGGTCATCCTCATTCTTAACCTTTTCCTGCACTTCTTCTACTACTTCTTCTATGACGGATACGAAAACCTTATCCACGTGCTTTCACCCGACACTCAGGAGCGTGCTGACGTTACCTCAATAAAGGCCGTTGTTTACTCCTTCTCACCTACAGTTGTTCAGCTCATTACTCCCATTGTTGCAGGTCTCGCTTTCGGCTCAAACCAGACCGATATCCGCGTTTTCAGACTTTTATATCCCATTTTCGGTATCATCGGTATTCTTCTTTGTATCGTAGTTTACAAATACACTGAGGAAAAGATCGTTCAGGCTAAAACTCACGTTATCAAAATCAACTTCCTTGATGCTCTCAGAGAGGTTGCCAAGAATAAGTACTTCTGGATTATTTCCCTTGCCGGTTGGCTCGGCTTCCTTGAAAGCGCCTATGCAAACATCCTCTACTGGCTTCAGAGCTACGGCGGTGCTTGCTCCGGTCCGGAGTTCGGTATTATCAACACCGTTTACGGAAACGCATCTCTCTGGGGTATGCTTCTCGCCCCCTTCTGCATCCGCCGTTGGGGTAAGAAAATGGTGCTTGTTGTAACAAACATCTTCAACGTTGTCTTCATTCTTATGATGCTTCCCGTTCTTCAGGACGTTACCGCTCACGCGACTATCTGGCTTATTATGGGATGTCTCTATCTCAACGCCTTTATGGGCTCCTTCGCTCATATCCTCAACCCGGCAATCCAGGCTGACATCCGTGACTATCAGCAGTATAAATCCGGCGAAAGAATTGACGGTATGTTTGCCGCAGTAGGTACAATCGGTACCGTTATAACCCTCATTACCTCCTCAGTTCTTCCCACAATTTATGAAAAGAACGGTCTTACCAAGGCTGTAGCTGAAAAGGTTACATCAAGACCTGAAATTCTCAACCGTATGCTCGGCGACGGTAAAACCGTAGGTCAGATTCTCGAGGAGCAGATGGCTCAGGGACAGAATAACTACAACAACCCCAACTCGGCTCTTTACGACCCCGAAATTCTCAAGTCACTTTTAGTTGTTCTTATCATCGTTTCAGCTATAGGTGCATTTATGAATATCGTTCCCTATTTCTGGTACGACTTCAACGAAAAAAAGCAGAAGTCTATTATCCGTGTTCTCCGTGTACGTGCTCTCTTTGAAGACTACGGCAACGGCATTCTCGGTGATGCTGAGCTTGTTGAGGCTGTTGATATCATCCGCGAGGCAAGAGAAACAGCTTCCAGAACTCCCATCGTAGTTGATCAGGGTCTCAAGAAAATTAACAAAAAGGCTTACAGACAGGCTGTCAAATCCAACGAGGAAATTGAAATCGCTCAGTTCGTATGCAAGGAGCTTGACAAGTTCTCATCAGAAATCACTGCCAGAAAGCTTAAGCTCTGCGAAACCATTTACAAATTCGGTCTTGATTATGTCAAGACAATCGATCTCGCTCAAGCCAAGAGTGAGCTTGCCGAGGCAAAGGCTCTTCCCAAGGCAACTGAGGACGAAAAGGACTTCCGTGAATTTGCAGTAGGTCTTGCAAGAAACAAGATCCGTGCTTATAAGACAATTCAGAAGTATTATAAGGACAGCGAGCTCGAGCGTCCCGATTTTGCCGTACTCGAAAAGCTCTACAACAAGGAAGACGATCTCAACAAGGAAATGAAGGCTCTTTATCTTAAGCTTGACGAAGCTAAGAGAAATGACAAAGCCCTTTCAAACGAAATCAAGCTTCAGATTAAAGCTGTCAAAAAGGAAAAGGAAGCTGTTCTTAAAGAGCAGAAGACTGAAATGGACGTTCACGCACGCTTCAATCAGGCTGCAAAGCCCTTCCTTGATGCAGAAAAGCTCTTCAAGGAAAAGGAAAACTTCACTCATCTTGAAGAAATCTCCGCAGATTATGATGAGGCAAAGGCTCGTGCTGAAGCAGCAAGAGCCGCAAAACTTGCTGAGCAGAAGGCTCTTGACGAAGCTAAGGCAGCTCAGAAGGCAGCTATCAAGGCTGAAAAAGAAGCTGCAAAGGCTGCAAAGAAAAACAAATAATTATCAAGGTACCGTATCTTTTGATTCGGTACCTTTTTTTTAAAGCAGAAAAGTTCTTTGGCAACTTTCTTTGGGGAAAGTTGCTCGCCGCAAGGGCATTCTTTTCTTGAAAGAAAAGAATCAAAAGAACTTTTCTGCTTCTTCACTCGGCGGGCAGTTTTTCCCCTTCTTTCACCCGATTCCGACGCAATTTTGCACTTTGCATTTTGCATTAAAAAAGGACTGCTTTCGCAGTCCCCTTTTTTATTTGTTTACTTCTGTTTCAAGAAGGCTTCTGATAACTGCCGGGTCACCTGTACCTCTGAGTTCACGCATTACTGAGCCGAAGAGTGCCTGTAAGGCCTTGACCTTACCGCCCTTATAGTCAGCAACAACCTTCTCGTTTTCCGCAATAACCTTGCGTACTGTTTCAAGAATGAAGCCCTCGTCAACCTTGCTGTTGAGTCCGTTTTCCTCGCAGAAGGCATCAACGTCAACATCCTTTTCAAAGACTGCTGAAAGAACCTTCTTGCCTGATGCACGGGTGATTTCGCTCTTCTCAACAAGCTCGATGATTCTTGCAAGCTTATCGGGGCTGATGTCAAGTGAAGCTATCTCAAGACGCTTCATAATACCCATACATTCAGTGAGAATCCAGGAAGCGGCTGTCTTTGCACTGCAGCCCTTTGCAACAACTGCATCAAATACCTCGCAAAGCTTTCTGTCGGAAGCGAGCACTGCAGCCTCCTTGGGAGCGATGCCCATTTCTTCGTAGTACTTTGCTTTTTCGTCAGCGGTTGCGGGCATACTCTTTCTGATTTCCTCAAGCCATGCATCGTCAATTACGATGGGCATAAGGTTGGGGTCAGGGAAGTAACGGTAGTCTGCGGCAGTTTCCTTATTACGCATGGGGAAGGTGCGTCTCTTGACATCGTCCCAGCGGCGTGTTTCCTGAACAAGTACCTCTGTGTGACGCTCAAGAGCATCAACGTGACGTACCTTTTCAAATTCGATAGCGTCCTTGATTTCGGAAAGTGAGCTCATATTCTTGATTTCCGAACGTACACCGTACTCTGTTGAGCCCTCGGGACGGACAGAAATGTTAACGTCGCATCTCATTGCACCCTCTTCGCATTCGGAAATACCTGCAAACTGAAGGGCGGACTTGAGTCTCTTAAGATAAGTGATAACCTCTTCCGATGAGCGGAAATCAGGCTTACTTACGATTTCGATAAGGGGTACGCTTGTGCGGTTGAAGTCAACAAATGAAGTGTTTGTGGCTTCATCGTGAACGAGCTTACCTGCGTCCTCTTCAAGGTGAATCTGCTTGATGCCGATTTTTCTGTCACCGATGTCAACACTACCCTCTACGCAGATAGGATTGAACGACTGGGTAATCTGATATGCGCAGGGAAGGTCGGGATAGTAGTAGCTCTTCTTATCGAAGGTTGTATACTGATTGATTTTGCAGTTGAGCATAAAGCCCGCCTTAACTGCAAGCTCAATAGCGTGTCTGTTAGTCACGGGGAGCATACCGGGCATACCGCTGCAAGCGGGACATACACAGTCATTGGGCTCCTTGGGGCTTGAGTGACCGCCGCAGGAGCAGAAAAGCTTGGAATCGGTTGAAAGCTCAACGTGAGTTTCAAGACCTATGACAAGTTCGTATTTCATCGTTTATGCCTCCTCCTTTTCTACACTGTGAGCGATACTCAGAAGTGTGCTTTCCTTGAATGAATCAGCAATAAGCTGAACACCGCCGCTTACCATAGCAGGAAGACCTGTGATTGAGGGTACTGCGGTGAAAAGACTTTCCTCGAATACCTTCATAAAGGCATCCTCTGTGTTATAAGCCTCATACTCAGCCTTACTGCATACGGGTGCGATAATTGCATCGTAGGATGCAAGAAGCTCCTTAACCTTAGTGAGAACAACTCTTCTTATTCTCATACCCTTATCGTAGCAGCTATTGTATTTATCCTTTGAAAGAGCATCTGAGCCGTAAATGATTGTTGACTTTGTAAGGAATGAGAAGGCTTCTGTTCTGCTCTTTACATAAAGCTCGTCTATGTTTTTGTATTCAGGTGTACGGTAGCCGTACTTTACACCGTCGAAGCGTGAAAGGTTATTGCAGGTTTCTGCACTCATAAGAATCTGCCAGGCAGTCTGAGCAGCAAAAACAACATCAAGTGATACCTTTTCTACCTTTGCACCTTTAGCGGTAAGCTTTGATACGAAAGCATCAAGCTTTGCCTTAACCTCATCGGATGCCTTATCGTAAAGCTCTGTGATTACGCAAAGCTTCATTGAAGAAACATCCTCATTGAGGCTGTATTCGTATTTTTCAGCGGGAAGGCTTGTGCCGTCCTTACTGTCATGACCTGCGATAACTGTAAGGATTTCCTTCACAGCCTCAGCATCCCTTGCGGTAACACCCACCTGCTCACCTGAGCAAGCACAGGCAATAACACCGTAACGGGAAACAGTACCGTAGGTGGGCTTGATAAAGTCCACACCTGAAAGAGCGGCTGCACGGCGGGGTGCACCGTTAAGGTCAACATTGACTGCTGCCTTGATTTTGCCGTCCTTAACAAGCTCAGCGGCTGCACCGAGAAGCTTCTTATCCTCCTTGTCGGCAAAATATGAGGTTTCACCAACAAGACCGAGGCCGAATTCACTTACGTTTGTTTTACCTGAAATGCCGTAGCCTGACTTTTCAAGTCTTTCAACAACCTCTGCACTGAAGAGAGGTACAAAGCCTTCAAGCATCTTTGAGCCTGCAGTTGCGGGTACGCCCTTAACAAGAAGGGTATCGTCAACGGCAACTGTGCCTGAAGAACACATTTCGTTAATATAATATTTCACCTTAGTCACCTCACTTTACAAGTCTGGGAACCTGCCAGCTGTCCTCAGTAGCCTGAGGCGCACCTGCGAGAAGGTCTTTTCTGTCAAATGCCTGATCTCTTGCATCCTCACGGAGCACGTTTGTCATAGGCATTACGTATACCATAGCTTCAACATCCTCTGTAGCGATTGAAGCGAGCTCTTCTTCCTTCTTGAGCATAGCATCAAGAATTGACTGCATCTTCTTCTTTTCGTCAGCGGTAAATTCAAGCTCATTTACCTGCTCAAGACCCTTGAGCTTGCTTTCCTTGGTCTGTACGGAAGCCTTGGATGAGCTTACCATTGATGTGAAGTTGGATGTATCTCCGCCCTCTGAGCCGAGGATTTCGCTGCTGCCCTTACCTCTGATGCTTACGTTTGCTTCAAAGAGCTGAAGCTCTGTAACCTCACCGGGTGCACCGAGCATCTGATCCTGTGCAGTACCGTCAAGGGG
>JAZULG010000179.1:0-7164 GCA_045603005.1 Acutalibacteraceae bacterium | reverse complement strand
CACCAAAAGAGGTCTTCCCATTCTCCGCTACAGAACAAAGGATATCACAAAGCTCAACTATGAAAAATGTGAGTGCGGCAGAACAACCGCAAGAATGCACAAAATCATCGGCAGAAGTGACGATATGCTTAAAATCCGCGGCGTAAATGTCTTCCCGACACAAATTGAATCTGCTCTCATCGGCATTGAATCAATAGGCCCGCATTATCAGCTTGTTGTCCGCCGTGAAGGCTTCGCAGACACCCTTGAGGTACGTGTTGAGCTTATCGATGCTTCACTTCTTGAGATTTACGGTGAGCTCGAAAAGCTGAGAAAGACCATTCACGACAGAATCAAAAACATTCTCGGCATCGAAATCAAGGTAAACCTTGTTGAACCCAAGACAATCGAAAGATTTACGGGTAAGGCACAGAGAGTTTTAGACCTCAGAAACAAATAAGGCGGGCTGTTGAGTAGTCAGTAGTCAGTAGTCAGTAGTCAGGGAATCGCTTCGCGATTTGTTAAAAACGAAAGTTAAAACTTTAAGGAGATATTAAAATGAACAAAGCTCTTATGCTCGGTAACGAAGCAGTTGCAAGAGGTCTCTGGGAAGCAGGAGTAAATGTAGTTTCCTCCTACCCCGGAACACCCAGCACGGAAATTACCGAATTTCTTTCAAAATATGACGATATATATTCAGAATGGGCACCCAACGAAAAGGTAGCCTTCGAGGTTGCCTTCGGTGCGGCTACAGGCGGTGCAAGAAGCTTCTGCGCTATGAAGCACGTCGGTCTCAACGTTGCCGCTGACCCCCTTTACACCGCTTCATACATCGGTGTAAACGGCGGTATGGTCTGTGCTGTTGCAGATGACCCGGGTATGCACTCATCACAGAATGAGCAGGATTCCCGTCATCACGCTATCGCATCAAAGACACCTATGCTTGAGCCCGCAGACTCGGCAGAGTGCAGTGCCTTTGCAAGGCTCTCTTATGAGCTTTCCGAGCGCTTCAACACACCGATGCTTCTTCGTCTTTCAACAAGAGTATCCCACGCACGCTCAATCGTTGAATTAAACGACAGAAAAGAGGTCGGCGTTAAGGAATATAAAAAGGACGTTATGAAAAATGTTATGATGCCCGCTATGGCAAGAGGCGCTCACGTAAGAGTTGAAGAGAGACTTCGCGCTATGACAGAATTTGCCGACACAGAGGCAGTGGAAATGGGTATCAACTCAGTAGAATACAACGATAAGGAAATCGGCATCATTGCCGCAGGTACCTCTTATACATACGCCCGTGAGGCTATGGGCGAAAAGGCAAGCTACCTCAAGCTCGGTATGGTAAATCCCCTTCCGGTCAAGCTTATAAAGGAATTTGCCGCCAATGTGGAAAAGCTCTACGTTATTGAGGAGCTTGACGGCATCATCGAAACACACTGCATCAGACTCGGCGTAAAGGTAACAGGCAAGGATTTATTCTCACTTTTAGGTGAATTTTCTCAGGCTACCGTACAGACCGCTCTCACAGGGGAAAAGGCTGACTTTGACTCCTTCGACGGTGAAATTCCTCCCCGTCCTCCCGTCCTTTGTGCAGGCTGTCCCCACAGAGGTCTTTACTACGCTCTCAAGGGTATGGGACTTTACGTAAGCGGTGACATCGGCTGCTACACCCTCGGTGCTCAGGCTCCCCTTTCAATGATGGATGCCTGCGTATGTATGGGCGCATCAATCAGCGGTCTTCACGGCTTCAATGTTGCAAGAGGCAAGGAGCAGGCTAAAAAGAGTATCGCAGTTATCGGTGACTCGACCTTTATCCACTCAGGTATTACGGGTCTTATCGACATTGCATATAACAAGGGCATTTCAACCGTTATCGTGCTTGATAACTCAATCACAGGTATGACAGGTCATCAGAATAACCCTGCAAACGGTCTTACAATCAAAGGTGATCCCACCGTTGCAGTTAACCTCGAGGCTCTCGCAAAAGCAGTAGGCATCAACAATGTTGTTGTGGTTGATCCCTTTGACATTGAAGGTACAAAGGCAGCGGTGAAGGCAGAGCTTGAAAAGGAGGAGCCCTCACTCATTATCTCACGCCGTCCCTGCGCACTTCTTAAAACAGTTAAGCACGAGAAGCCCGTTATTGTAAAAGAGGATAAGTGCATCGGCTGTAAGGCCTGCCTCAATGTAGGCTGTCCCGCACTTTCCTTCACAAAGAGAGAAAACGGCAAGGCTCTTGCAACAATAGACGTTACCCAGTGTGTCGGCTGCGGAGTATGTGCTTCAGCCTGCCGCTTCGGTGCAATAGAGAAAGGAGAGTAATTGACTATGAGCGTTAAAAATATTCTTATTGTCGGCGTAGGCGGTCAGGGCACTCTTCTGGCTTCAAAGCTTATGGGCAAATGCTTTATGAATATCGGCTACGATGTAAAGGTAAGCGAGGTTCACGGTATGAGCCAGCGCGGCGGCAGTGTTGTTACCTACGTACGCTACGGTGAAAAGGTTTACTCCCCCGTTATCGAAAAGGGCGAGGCAGACATTATCATTTCCTTCGAGCAGCTCGAAAGCGCAAGATGGCTTCCCTACCTTAAAAAGGGCGGCGTACTCATTTCAAGCACCCAGAGAATCGACCCCATGCCCGTTATTATGGGTAAGGCAGAGTATCCTGAGGATATTCTCTCTAAAATCAGAGAAAAGGGCGTTGAGCTTGTAGAGGTTGATGCTCTTGACCTTGCTCTTCAGGCAGGCACCGCAAAATGTGCAAACATCGTTCTTTTAGGTGCCGCAGTACGCTTCTTAGGTATCGATAAGGAGATGTGGGTTGATATAATTAAATCAACAGTACCCCCCAAGACAACTGACGTTAACCTTAAGGCCTTCGAGCTCGGTTATATGGCATAATCTCTCACTGATTCGTTTTAGTACATATTAATAATCACAACGGGATATCGGGCAAGCTCCCGGTCTCCCGTTTGTTTTTTGGAGAAAAAATATGAAAAGCATTACAGTAGATAAGAAAAACCTCTTTCCCCGTACCTTCAGAGGCTGGGGTACAAGCCTTTGCTGGTGGGCAAACCGCATCGGCTACAGTGAAAAAATGGTAAGTGATTCTGCGCATCTGTTTTTCAGCACCGAAGGCCTTGGGCTCAACATTATGCGCTACAACATCGGCGGCGGCGACGACCCCGCCCACAACCACATCACCCGCACCGACTCAGATATGCCCGGTTGGCTGAAGAAGGACGAAAACGGGGAGCTTTACTATGACCTTACTGCAGATGAATATCAGCTGAATATTCTCCGTGCCGCCTATGAGGCCGCAGGTAAGGATGCCTTTGTGGAGGCCTTTTCAAATTCACCGCCATATTTTATGACGGTAAGCGGATGCTCCTCGGGCAGTAAAAATGCAATTGCAAACAACCTGAAAAAAAGCTGTGTAACAGACTTCGCAGAGTACCTTGCCACCGTCTGCGGATATATAAACAATGAAATGGGCATAAAAATAGGCTCCCTTGCGGCTATGAACGAGCCTTTTACAAATTATTGGAAAGCCTATTCCCCCAAGCAGGAGGGATGTCACGTTTCGCCCGGTAAGATGCAGAGCACTCTTCTTTGTGAAACCGCTAAAGCAATGAAAAACGCAGACCTGAGCGATGTTGACATCACTGCAAGCGACGAGACCAATACACGACTTCAGAATATCGCCTGCAGACGTCTTACAAAGGAGGCGTGGGACTGCGTTGACCGCATAAGCACCCACACCTATTCGAAGGCTACTCCTAAAATTAAGAAGCTTGCCGCAGAAATGAAAAAGCCTCTCTGGATGACCGAAACCGACTGGGCAAGTACAGAGGGCGAGGATGCAGGAGAAATGGGTGCAGGTCTGTGGCTCGGCAGAAAAATCATCGAGGACCTCAGCACCCTTGAGGCAGATGCTTGGGTAATCTGGCAGATAGTTGCTGCTTACATTTCACAGAAGGAATACAAGGGCAGACGTGATATGACCTCGCTTCCCGACCTTAAGGAAGGCTACTGGGGCGTTGCCTTTGCAGACACGGATAAGGAGGAAATCATCCTGACACAGAAATACTATGCCTTCGGTCAGTTTTCAAGATTTATCCGTCCCGGCTGCAGACTTATAAAAATCGATAAGGATACCATAGGCAGCTACGATGCAGAAAAGGGAGCTTTATCCCTTGTTTGCCTCAACTGCAGAAAAGAGGAGCTCCCCCTTACTTTTTCACTGAAGGGCTTCGATCTTACCGACGGCAAGGCTACGGCAGTAAGAACAAGCGGCAGTGGTACGGAAAAGGAGCGCTGGGCTAAAGTTGATGTCCCCGCCGTAAAGAACAGCTCTCTTTCCGTCACCCTGAAGGGAAACAGCATAACAACCTTTGTGATAAGCAGATAACAGAATTCAAACAGAAAGAACACGGAAAAAGGCAAAATGCGCAGGAATACTTGCGTATTTCAAGCATTTTAACGCATTTATGCACCAAAAGAATATGTTTCAGGCTATTAAATCCCTAAGTGCGCCACCATAGCTGCGTTCTTTTTAATTTATTGACAAAAGTCCTTCTATAGATTATAATTGATTTTGTATGAGCAGATGTTTCAATTCTCATAATCAGGTTAAAAATATATTATAACGGAGGTTATATTATGAATATCGGACTTATCATCGCCGGCGGTACCGGTCAGAGAATGAAAATGAACGTTCCCAAGCAGTTTATCAAGGTTTTAGGCAAGCCTATCATCATTTACACCCTCGAAGCCTTTGAAAGAAACAAGAACATCGACGAGGTTGTTGTTGTATGTCTTCAGGGCTGGGAAGAAAAATTACAGAAATGGGCTGAGCAGTACGGCATCAAAAAGCTCACTCATATCGTACCCGGCGGCAAAACCGGTATGGAATCACTTCGCAACGGTATGATTGCCCTTCGTGACAACTACCCCGAGGATTCAATCGCAGTTATCCACGATGCAGTGCGTCCCCTTATTTCCGACGCTATCATCGACACTAATATTGAAGGCGTTAAGGAATTCGGTACCGCTATCACCTGCGTACCCACAACAGAGGCACTTCTTTACAGTGAGGATATGATCGAAAGCAAGAAGATTGTTGACAGAAACCTCATCGCAAGAACACAGACTCCTCAGTCACTTTATGTTTCAAAGTTCGTATGGGCTCACGAGGAAGCTATCAAGAGAGGCATCGAGGATACAGTTGCCACATGTACTCTTCTTGTTGAATTAGGTGAGCAGGTACACATCGTATGGGGCGAGGAAACCAACTTCAAGGTTACAACCGCAGAGCATATTGCCCTTCTTGAAGCCTACATCAAGGCAGGCGCTCTTTAATCGGTGAAGCATATGGTTACAAGCATTGTCAGAAAAGAAACCTCCCGTATTGCCGACACACCGTTAAATTGGGATAAGCTCAGAAACAAAACCCTGCTTATAACAGGTGCAACAGGCTTTATCGGCTCATATATCATCCGTGCTCTTCTTGAAAAGAACGAGAAGGACGGCCTCGGCGTAAAGGTACTCGCTCTTGTAAGAAACAGAGAAAGAGCCGAGAAAATGTACGGCACAAACGAGGCTCTCGATTATATCGTGCAGGATGTCTGTCAGCCTCTTCCCACAGACAAAAAGGCAGACTTCATCATCCATTGCGCATCAAATGCCGCACCCAAGGAGTACTCAATGTACCCCGTTGAAACAATGAAGACCAATTTCTTCGGCACAATCAACCTTCTCGACTATGCGAAGGCAGTAAATGCAGAAAGCTTCCTTTATGTTTCAACAATTGAGATTTACGGCACCACAAGAGGTATTGACACCATCCCCGAGGACACCTACGGCACAATCGACGCTATGAAGGTACGCTCCTGCTATCCTCTGAGTAAAAAGAGCTGTGAAACTCTCTGCGTAAGCTATTCCGACGAATACGGCGTACCCGTAAAAATCGGCAGACTCAGCTATATCTTCGGCCCCGGCATGCGTGAGGGCGACTCAAAAATCGTTGCAGTTTTCCCGAAATGTATTGCTGACGGTGAAAACATCGTTATGAAAAGTAAGGGTGAGCAGCTTCGCTCCTACACCTACGTTACAGATGCCATAACCGCACTTTTCACAATTCTTCTTGACGGAGAAAGCGGCGAGGCATATAATATCGCATCAACAAAGTGCATTACCACAATTGCAGGTATTGCCCACACCCTCGTTGAAGCCTATCCCGAAAAGGGACTTAAGGTTATCTTCGACCTTCCCACAGAATCAGAGGCTAAGGGCTTCTCCCTTATTGAAAATGCAGTACTCGATTCATCAAAGCTCGAAAGGCTCGGCTGGGAAAGTCAGACCGACCTTAAGACAGGTCTTATGAGAGTTGTTGAAGAACAGATTGAACTGAAAGGATAAATCCTATGCTCGAAGAACTCAAAAAGAAGGTGCTTGAAGCCAATTTAGAGCTTCCTAAGTACGGACTTGTTACCTTTACCTGGGGTAACGTCAGCGGTATCGACCGTGAAAAGGGTCTCATCGTAATAAAACCAAGCGGCGTTGAGTACGACGTTATGACCGCCGAGGATATGGTAGTTGTTGACCTTGATGGTAAGGTTGTTGAGGGTAAGCTCAATCCTTCCTCGGATACACCGACACACATCGAGCTTTATAAGGCTTTTCCCCATATCGGCGGCGTTATTCATACCCATTCAACATGGGCAACCTCATGGGCTCAGGCAGGCAGAGCAATTCCCGCCTACGGCACAACCCACGCTGACTACTTCTACGGTGAAATCCCCTGCACAAGGCAGCTTACTCCCGAAGAAGTAGAAACCGCCTATGAAAAAGAGACAGGTTCCGTTATCATCGAAGCCTTCAAGGATAAAGACCCGATGGCAGTACCCGGCGTTATCGTTTATAAGCACGGTCCCTTTGCTTGGGGTAAAACTCCTCACGAGGCGGTGCACAACGCCGTTGTAATGGAAACCGTGGCAAATATGGCATATCATGCTGAGATGATAAATCCCGATCACTCCCCCATTGAGCAATATCTTTTAGATAAGCACTATATGAGAAAACACGGTCCTAATGCTTATTACGGACAGAAAAAAGACGCCTGAAGGGCGTCTTTTTTAGTAGTCAGTAGCCAGTAGTCAGTAGTCACGCGCGAACAAAGTTGTT
>JAZULG010000178.1:0-3541 GCA_045603005.1 Acutalibacteraceae bacterium | reverse complement strand
ATTTTCAAGGAAGCTCCGGTTTATAAGGGTGTTGATACGCTTGCCGAAACACATATTGAGCTTATGGTTGTTGCAAATGTTGCTGAAGAGAATATCTATAACGCACGCAGGATTATGCAGCGTGAAATCCGCTATTCCTGTGAAAAGGCAAAACTGAATAAACCGTGTAACGATTGATTAAATTAATGGAGCGATATCTTATGGCTAAAATATATAATGAGCAGGAAATCAGAAAAGATTACCATATGCTTACAAAAAAGCTTATTGAAAAGAATATTTCAATCACCACAATGGAAAGCTGCACATCGGGTCAGCTTGCCTCGTTGATAAGCGATACCGAAGGTGCATCGGGAATAATGAAGGGTGCATTTGTTACATACAGCAACGAGGCAAAAATCAAACAGGGTGTACCGGAAGAAATTATTGAGAAATATTCCGTGTATTCTTCTCAGACCGCAAAAGCAATGGCGCAGGCGTGCAGTAAAACCTATAATGCCGATATTGGTATCGGAGTAACCGGTTCAATGGGTAATGTTGACCCGGCAAATGCGGCGGCTTCCGTGCCCGGTCAGGTCTGGTTTGCTTTCTGTATTAACGGTGAGATGTTCGAGTATTATATTGAACTTGAACCTCAACCGACACGCTTTGAATATAAGATGGCTGTTGCCAAGGAAATAGTTGACGAGCTAAATAAGCTCATATAAATGATCTTTGAGGAGAAGTCTATGTTAAAACCGGTTACAAAGGATTATTCGGACCGCTCAACTTTAAAAGAATTTGAATTTGAATTTTATTGTGATTGCTGTAAAAAAGCAATTAAAACTCCGATAATTGAATTTAACTCCGGGTTTAAAGGAAAGTTTTTAAGCAAGGAAGTTAAAAAGGCGAGAGACATTATTTATGCAGCAGACCACAGCAGTGCTTTTGAAAGAGCAAATATTGAAGCTTTATATGAGCTGAACAGATGTGAAATCTGCGGAGATATGGTTTGTGATGACTGTACTGTTTACGGTGAAAATTTAAACGGAGGATTTTGCTGCAAAAAGTGTGCAAAGAGTGAAGGATAGAAATATGAATAAATTTAAAAAGCTTACAATTCTGCATTCTAACGATTTGCATGGTGATTTCCTTGCAGAAAATGTAAACGATGACCTTATCGGCGGAGTCAGTATGCTTTCTGGATATGTCAATAAGCTCAGAAATGAAGTACCTAATACACTTTACTGTATTGCCGGTGATATGTTCAGAGGCTCTGTAATTGACTCCGAATTCAAGGGTACGAGCACAATAGAAATAATGAACGCTATTGCGCCCGATGTAGTTACGCTTGGCAACCACGAAACAGATTACGGAATAGCTCATCTTCTCTTCCTTGAAAAATGTGCTAAGTTTCCGATAATAAATGCAAATCTTTATATTAAATCCAATTCAGTCCGCCTCTTTAGGCCGCATAAAGTGCTTGAGGTGGACGGAATGAAAATTCTGTTTATCGGCATTATCACCGAAAGTGTTATGAAGCAGGCGAGAAACGAGGGACTTGTCGGCAGCTTTCTTGATGTTCATGAGGCTGCTGCAGAAGTTGGCAGAATATGTGATGCATATAACGCAACTGATATTGACCTGACTGTTTTGCTTACACATATAGGCTTTGAAGAAGATAAACAGCTTGCTACTATGCTTGACCCTGCTTGGGGTGTAGATATTATTATCGGCGGTCACTCCCATACTTTTATTGAAAAACCTGAGATTGTCAACAACATTGCAGTTGTACAGGCAGGAATAGGCACGGATCAGATAGGCAGGTTTGATCTGACAATAGATACGGACAACAACTGCCTTAGTGATTTTGAATGGAAGTATGTAAAAGTCTGCCCCGAAAACTGCCCGAATGATGAAGCTATTGATAAAATTCTTGCATCCTATAAAAGTGTAACAGATGTCAAGTACAGCCGTGTTATTACCCGTCTTAAAAGAAAGCTTACTCATCCCGGACGATATATGGAAACTGAACTTGGCGATTTGTTCTGCGATATTCTTGCCGAAAGTCTTGCTCTTGATGTGATGCTGCTTGCATCGGGTGCTATCAGAAATGATTCACTCGGACCTGTTGTTCAGGTTTCTGACCTTGCGGAGTGTTTCCCTTACGACGGGGACGTAAGACTGCTTTATATAACCGGTAAGCAATTAAAAGCAATGTTTACTTATGTGTTCCGGGACGAAGTATGGCAGGGGGGCGCAAGCGGATTCTTCCAGATTTCAAAACGGTTGCGTGTCAAATATGATGTTAAACAAAGAAAAATTTCAGATTTTACTTTTGACGGTGAACCGATTGAGGATGATAGGCTTTATAAAGTCGGTATGCAGCAGTTTCATTACAGAAGCTTTCAAAAATATTTCAATTTCCCGCTGAGCGAAATTGAGGAAAACCATCCGACCAGGGTGGTTGCAACTTCAGCGCGTGTTGTGATTGAGGAGCGTTTGTCTGAATGCCGGAACATTGATAAGGAAATTGACGGAAGAATTATTATAAAAGAATAGGTAAAAGAGCTGATTTTTTAACTTTTTTGTTAAAAATCAGCTCTTTTTTATAAAAGTTTGCACTAAAGTACGGTGTGCGGGGGATTTTAAGTTGATATAATTATAATGTAAAGCTATAAAAATAAGGAGAACTGATTTATGAAAAATTTAAAAAAGCTTACAATTCTTCACTCCAATGACCTTCACGGAGATTTCCTTGCGGAAAATATTGACGACAATCTTGTCGGCGGAGTTTCAATGCTTTCCCGTTATGTGGATAAGGTAAGAAATGAAGAGAAAAACACAATTTACT
Source organism: Acutalibacteraceae bacterium (assembly GCA_045603005.1). Classification (GTDB taxonomy): domain Bacteria; phylum Bacillota; class Clostridia; order Oscillospirales; family Acutalibacteraceae; genus UBA6857. Next base: position 711 of record JAZULG010000178.1, on the reverse strand, counting down.
GTATCGCAGGTGATATGTTCAGAGGCTCTGTTATCGACTCGGAGTATAAAGGCATTTCAACAATTGAGATTATGAATATGCTTTCACCTGATGTTGTAACAATCGGTAACCATGAAACAGATTACGGCATTGCACACCTTCTCTTCATCGAAAAGTGCGCTAAATTCCCGATTATCAATGCTAATTTACATATCAAAACAAACGGCGCAAGACTTTTTAAGCCCCATTATATAGCTGAAATTGACGGTATGAAGGTGCTGTTTATCGGTCTTATCACTGAAGAAGTTCTTTCACAGACCAAGAATGATGGCATTATCGGTACTTTCGTTGACATTGATGAGGCTGCTGCTGAGGTCGGTAAAATATGTAACTCATATAATGCAACAGATATTGGTTTTACTGTTCTTCTTACACACATCGGCTTTGAAGAGGATAAGAAGCTTGCTGCTTTGTTAGACCCTGCTTGGGGTGTTGATATTATTGTCGGCGGTCACTCTCATACATTCATTGATGAGCCTGCTGTTGTCAACGATATCGTTATTGTTCAGGCCGGTACAGGTACTGACCAGATAGGTCGATTTGATATTATGATTGATACAGACAACAACTGTATTGACAGCTACACATGGAAGAGTGTTCCGATAAATGCCGAGCATTGTCCCAAAGATGAGGCTCTTGAGAATATTCTTAAGCATTATAAAGAGAAGACTG
>JAZULG010000177.1:0-5047 GCA_045603005.1 Acutalibacteraceae bacterium | reverse complement strand
TGACCGCCGAGATAGAGATTGAGAATAGACTTTGCCTTGAATTCCCATTCATCCATTTTGACCGGTGAACCGCAGGAAAGGACAACGATGATATTTTCGTTAACCTTTGCAAGCTCGTTGATAAGAATGCCATGGCTCTTGGGCATATTGATATGTGTACGGTCAAAGCCTTCACTTTCAAAAGCATCGGTGAGACCGACGAATACAAGAACTGCCTTTTTGCCCTTGGCTGCCTGACAGGCTTCGTCGATGAGCTTTTTATTGTAGCCGTCGCCTCTGAGTTTATAGCCCTCAGCATAAGTGAAGGACTGACCTGCCTTTTTCATTGCCTCAACAAAGGAAACAGTTGTGGGAGGATTGATATGGCTTGAGCCTGCGCCCTGGTAACGGAGCTTCTTTGCAAGAGCACCGATAACTGCAACGCTGTCTGTCTTCTTAAGAGGAAGGATAGCTTCATCGTTCTTCATAAGAACAGCAGACTTGACTGCTGCTTCCTTAGCAATTTCGTGGTGAGCCTTAAAGTCGATATCGTAGCCCTTGCCCTCGTTTTCCTTGCATTCAAAGGCAAACTTTATCATACGAAGAGCAACTGCATCAACCTCATCCATTGTGAGAGTACCGTTTTCAAGTGCTCTTTTGATGTTTTCGTTGTTCATACCGTTGTTACCGGGCATTTCAAGGTCAAGACCTGCCTTAACGCCGAGTACTCTGTCGTTAACTGCACCCCAGTCGCTTACAACAATACCCTTGAAGCCCCATTCGCCGCGGAGAATATCTGTAAGGTAGCGCTTGTTTTCTGCAAGATATGTACCCTCGATTCTGTTGTAGCTGCACATTACTGTTGTGGGCTGCTCTGTTTTAACGATATGCTCGAAGGCGGGGAGATAAATTTCTCTCATCGCTCTTTCATCGGCAACTGTGTCAATGCACATTCTGATGTGCTCCTCGTTATTTGCACAGAAGTGCTTGAGGCTGACGCCTACGCCTTCCTTCTGTACGCCGTGAACATAGGCTGCACCCATTCTTGAGGTGAGGAAGGGGTCTTCGGAGATGTATTCGAAGTTTCTGCCGCAAAGAGGACTTCTCTTGATGTTTACGCCGGGGCCGAGTACGGTTGTAACCTTGAGTGCCTTTGCTTCGTCAGCGATGGTTTCACCCACCTTTTCCATAAGCTCTGTGTCCCATGAGGATGCAGTTGTAACTGCGGTGGGGAAGCAGGTTGAGGTCTCGGATTCCTGCATGATGTTTGTACCTGCGGAAGCCTTTTCCTTTCTCAGACCGTGAGGGCCGTCGCTCATCCATACTGAGGGGATGCCCACTCTGTCAATATCCTTTGTAAGCCAGAAGGTCTTACCTGAAAGAAGGGAAAGCTTTTCGTCAAGAGTCAATTCATCAAGAATTTTTTTGTAGTCTTTTTCGCTCATGATTCTTCTCCTTTATAAAAATTATTTCATTTTAATTATAGCTGCACAAAACCTTACGATATATAAAAAATACGCTTTTTATATAACTTTCACGAGATATTTCGCTTCTTTTGTGCCATATACTATTTTATAGTACCAAAAAATAAATGTAATTACAATAGGAAAAGAGGAATATTTGTAATTACGGGGAATAAGATCGTCTTATGTAGATTTATTCTTATTAGTCATTTTAAATTAAAAATAATAAAAATGTAAGAAAATGTTGTAATTATTGCACATAAGTGTTAAAATATTTTAAACGGAAAAATTTTCGTAAAGGAGTTTTTATATGGAGAAGTATGATATTATCATTGTCGGCGCATCAACAACCGGGGCGTGGTTTGCCCGTCAGATGGCAAAAAGAGGTCACAGCGTTCTTGTAATTGAAAAGAACGAAAAGGAAAACGTATCAAGAGAATACGATATTTTTCATATGCCTAAGAAGGAGATGGAGCGCTCCTTCCTTGAAATTCCCAAGGAGGGGGACAAGGAATTCGGCTTCACCTTTGAAGGCTCTCCTATGCTTTCACCCTACGGTAACTACCCCAAGAAAAACGTACCCGATACGATAGTGGGTCTTCATAAGCACGAATACATAATGCTTATGAGTGAGTACGCCGAAAAGGAGGGCGCAAGGATTATCTACGGCGCCTCCTTCGTTGACTTCCTGAAGGACGAGTGGGGCAAGGTTGCAGGTGTGAAGTATAAAACCGCAGAGGGCGAATTCGAGGCTGAGGCAAAGCTTGTTGCCGACTGCTCGGGTATTCCCGCCGTTGCAAGAACAAAGCTGCCCGACGATTCAACCGTAGAAAACTATAAGCTTACTCCCGAGGATATTTTCTATGTTGTTATCTATTATGTTGTTTATGACAGCCCCGATGTTGATCCTATGGCGCTGCACTCCTCCTTCCTCAACTATAAGGCGGTATGGTCTGCACCCTCAGGTGAGCCTCACGGTGCAATTCTCGGTATCGGCGGCAACTACAGCTACGCCTACTCAGAGGAAATCTTCAAGCAGTGGCAGAAGAATGTACCCTGGCCCAGATATACCGTTGATAAGGTTGAAAAGGGTATGACCCCCTATCGCAGAAGTGTATATTCCTTCGTTGACAACGGCTTCATCGCTATGGGTGACGCAGGCTGTATGACAAAGCCCACTTGCGGCGAGGGCTGCACCTCGTCTCTCGTACAGGGACAGATTGCCGTTGATGTCATCGATGAGCTTCTTAAAGCAGGCAAGCCTCTTTCGAGGGACAATATGTGGCCCATCAATAAAAAGTATATGGAAGCTCAGGGCATTGAATTTGACTCAATGCGACCTCTTCTTAAGGGCGTTGTATCAATGAGCTACGATGAAGCAGAGTACCTTTTCAAGAAGGATGTTATCTTCAGCACCAAGATTCTCGGTGGCGGCGGTGCTGACCTTCAGCTTGGCGCAGGCGATATCGCAAAAATAGTCAGCGGTATTGCTGCAGGCGTTGCAACGGGCAACATCAAGGCTTCGACCGTAAAGAAGATAGTAAACGGCCTTCTTCAGAGTATGGAGGTTACAAAGCTTTACAAGGAATATCCTGAAACTGCCGAGGGTTATTGGAAATGGAAGGAAAAGGCAGATGCTCTTTGGGAAAAGATCGGTCCCATGACCGACATCTGCGACAAGGAAGTGCTTAAGAGGCTCGGAATTAAATAAGCAGTCAGTAGTCAGGCACCCTCTCCGTCACGGCGTTGCCGTGCCACCTCTCCCTGAGGGAGAGGCAAGTTAAACAAGTTTATATAACAGTACACCCGCCACAGTGCAATGTGACGGGTGTTGTTTTATGATATATTTCTCAGATCTGCTGAGTGGGGATAACACCGTTTTTACGGTAGTTATTATATGCCTTGTTGACCTTCATTAAAGAAGAAACACTGGAGATACCGACAATGAGAGCCAGAATTCCGCCCGGTGTGCCGCCTGCGGCAAGGTTGACAATTGTCCACACAGCACTGTAAAGGGTCGGGCAGAGTGCGCAGGACCAATGCTTTGTGGTGAGCAGCAAGATTCCGAAGGTTGTGTATACCGCAACGTCCATAATACCTATCATATCTTCAAAAACAATGGTAAGAATCAGGCTGAGAGCGGCAGAGATAAAGCAGATTACTGCCATAGAGGTTGCAGAGCTGTTGGTTTTTTTAGATGCAAACTGAGTGTAAAATTCCTTCCATGTCATATTGGGTTTAACCTGCATCGGCTGACCGAAGCCCTGCTGAGGATAATTGGGATAATAGGGTTGCTGAAAGCCTTGCTGGGGGTAACCTTGCTGAGAAAAGCCTTGTTGAGGATAGCCCTGCTGAAAATTGGGCTGCTGAGGCTGTGGCTGTGCAAGCGGAGCCCCGCAGAAGTTACAGAAGGTACTGCCGTCATTGTTTTGAGTACCGCAAGAATTACAGAACATAATGTTTTTTCCTCCTTAATTTTAACATCGGATTCATTATATATGATATATCTGAAAAAAGCAATATAATCTGATAATATAACTGCGTAAAAAAAAGCATCGTGCATAGGTCAATCGGTGGCGGAATATGTACACTGATGATATGCCAAGGAAAGCGGCTCGGATAAAAAAATCCGATGCTTTCGCATCGGATTTTTTGAAGACTAACCCTAATTTTGATACAAATGCACCCCCCCTTTTGATGTAAGGGGGTGCAAAGTCATTTTAGGGGGTGCATTTTTTAGTCAAGGCGTGCAACCGCACTTAATCATCCATCGGCTTAAAAACCGGTGTTCCATTTTCGACAACTACTGAGCCAATAACACCCGTTGCAGAATAAGACAAATCTGCAAGGTTATTGTCGTTGACTTCTATATTTGCAGTGTAGACTTGATAGTAAATAGGAAGGTCTTGGGGATCTTTGGAAGAAAATGAGGGTGAAGCAGTCGCTACAAACAAATCTACATAAGGATTGTCGGTCGTTAAAGTATCGTAAACAACAATGGATTCCTTTGTGGTTGTATTAAAAACGGATATTATAGAACGGTGTAATCCTGATCCCCATGAAGAAGCAACCAATAAATCAAGATTTCCGTCTTCATCATAATCCCAAGGCACAGCATTTACAAAGCCGTAGCCACCAAAGGACTCACAAATGGAATATACCTCACCATCAATTAATGCGAGAGAGACACAGGAATCACTAAACTTAAAAATCTTAATATCTGTCTGTTCGGCAACTGAAAGCGGGGTGACATTGTAACAATGCTCCTCATCAAGTTTCATCCCAGTAGATAAGCCGCCCAATTCCACCTCGCCAATAATGGACATAAATTCATCTACGGAATCCTTAGTAAATGATGTACTCATATAGTCGACATTATTTTCATTTTTATCTGAATTATTGGTGTTTGCTTGACAAGCCGTCAAAGAAATCAATACAATTCCAGTTAAAAGCAAGCAGAATAAGCGTTTCATTGCAGATAACCTCCTACATAATTTGTAATTAAAGCATACTAGATAAATGTGAACTTTTCAACATTTTAACGATTATCGACTACAATTCAACGATTACCTCTATAAATCAACGATTATGCCTACATTTTAACG
>JAZULG010000176.1:0-3108 GCA_045603005.1 Acutalibacteraceae bacterium | reverse complement strand
GGAAGGATACCGTCGGGTATGGGAGCGGTGATGCTTCTTGAGCCTGAAATACCTATTACCATAAAAAACTCTCCTATACATTTTACGCAGTAAATACTATCACACAAAAAAGGAAAAATCAATACGGAGGTTTATATGTTTGAAATAAAAGGGATAAAAAACAACACCTATTACTTTGAAGCCTTTTCCAACGTGGGTATATATGCTCCCGACGGGAAAAATGCAATACTGATTGATGCCTGCGACCATCCGAGAATGGTAAAGGCTCTCGACAGACAGCTTTCGGAAATGGGGCTTACCGTTTCCGCCATAATTGATACCCACTGCCATGTTGACCACATCTGCGGCAACAGATTTTTTCAGGATAAATACGGCTGCAGGATTTTTTCTTCCAAAAAGGAGCAGGGATATATTTTCTATCCTGCTATGGAGCCTGAGTTTTATTACGCCGGTATAAATACGGATAAGAGCAAAAATCCGTTTTTTCTTATTGAGCCGTCGGACAGTGAGGTCATAACAGAGAAAAACACTCCGGACGGAGTTGAGATTATTTCTCTGCCCGGTCACAGCTTTGAGATGATAGGCGTAAAGACCGCCGATAACGTACTCTTCATTGCCGACGCAATACTTTCGAAGAAAACCTGGGATGAATACAAGCTGCCTTTTTTCTACGATGTAAATGCGGCAATTGCCACTCTTGAAACGCTTAAAACCGTAAAGGCTGATATATTTGTGCCCGCCCACAACGAGCCTCTTGAGGATATATGCACTCTTGCGGATTATAATACAGAAAAGCTTAAAGAGAAGAAGGAGCTGCTCTTTGATATTTGCGAGGGCAGAGCCTTTGATGACATATTTGAAGAGACAATGCTCAGGCAGGAGCTTCAGATAAGAACCGAGAAGTACCCGATGTATGCGGTTATGGTCAGAAATTTCCTTCAGGCACTTGTTAATGATGAGAGAATATATGCGGTGCTTGAAAATAACCGTTTGGTATATCACAGAAAATAAAAGTTAATAATCAGAATGATAAAAGCAGCTTTTTTGAAAAAAATTAAAAAAGTTGCTTTTTTTCTATTGACATTTGTTGGCAAAGGTAGTATATTTGTGTCAAGGGTTAGCACTCGATAGTTGAGAGTGCTAAAACATAGCAAAACAACCGCTCAGGTGTGAAAGGATGTGAAGAAATGGAGCTCGGAAAAAGAAAAGAGCTGATACTTGCCGCAATAGTTGAGCAATATATCAAAAGCGGTGAACCTATAGGTTCAAAGCTGCTTATGCAGTCACTTCCAATATCTGTTTCTTCCGCCACTATCCGTAACGAGATGAGTGAGCTTCACGAAATGGGCTTTCTTGAGCAGCCTCACACCTCTGCAGGACGAATACCCTCACAGGCGGGCTACAGATATTACGTTGATAAGCTTATGAATACCGACGAGCTTTCCGAAGAGGACAGACGTCTTATCAAGCTTGAGCTTGAAAGAATGGCAGGCAATCCCGACAAGCTGCTTGAAAAGGCGGGAGAGATGCTCGCAAGGCTCACAGGCTGTGCCGCAGTTGCAACCACACCTACCGATGAAGGTGCAACAATCAAGCATATCGAGCTTATGCCGGTTGGAAGAAAAATAGCTATGATAGTTATGATGACCTCTTCCGGTATAATAAAAAACGGCGTGTGCAAAACTGAAACAGAGCTTACCCCCGATATGGTGCAGTGCTTTTACGATATAGTAAACGACTGCTTTATCGGTCACCCCGTTTCCGACGTGGGTACGGTTATGATTCAGACCCTTGTAGCTTCACTCGGCGCAAATGCACTTGCGATGAGCCCCTTGTTTGTCGTGCTTGCGGATATAGCAAATCAGGCGCTTCAGGCTGAGATACGCCTTGAGGGTGAGCAGAACCTTCTTCATCACAGAGAGTTCGGCAACAATATATACGATATGATGCAGTTTTTTGATGAAAAAGAAAAGCTTGAGAGAGCACTTTCTTCGTCAAAGGACGGTGTGCAGGTAATTATCGGTAAGGAGAATATGTACCGTCAGCTTGAAAATTCGAGTATGATAATTTCACGGTACTCCATAGGCGGTCATGACGGCGGCGCAATAGGAATTATAGGACCGACGAGACTTGACTATGCAAAGCTTATACCGAGTATAGAATATCTGACAGACCTTGTCGGTAAATTGCTTACCGATACTTTAGAGGAATAAGGAGGCTAAAAAATGGCTAAAGATAAAAAGAAAGAAACCGCAGCCGAAGAGGAATTGAAGGTCGAGGAGACCGTAGTCGAAGAAACCCCCTCAAAGGAAGCGGAGCTTGAAAAAGAGCTTGCGGCGGCAAAAGAGGCACACATAAGAACTCTTGCCGAATACGATAACTACAGAAAGCGTACCGCAAAGGAAAAGGAAGGCATCTACGGTGATGCCAAGGCAGACTGTATGAAGTCCCTTTTAGGTGTACTTGACAATTTCGACAGAGCACTCGGCGTTGATAACTCGGATTTTGAATCCTACAAGAAGGGCGTTGAAATGATATATACAAACTTCTGTGAGATTCTTAAAAATCTTGGCGTTGAAGCCTTCGGTGAAAAGGGCGAAGCCTTTGACCCCAATTTCCACAACGGTGTAATGCACATTGAAGATGAGTCACTCGGTGAGAATGTAATCGCTCAGGTTTTCTCAAAGGGCTATAAGTTAGGTGACAGAGTTCTCCGCCCCGCAATGGTGCAGGTGGCTAATTAAAGTAGTCAGTAGTTAGTAGTAAGTAGTAAGGGAATGCCCTTCGGGCATTTGAAATAATAAACAAACCAATACAATATAAATTACTTGGAGGTAACAAATTATGGCAAAGATTACCGGTATCGACTTAGGTACAACAAACTCATGCGTAGCAGTTATCGAAGGCGGCGAGCCCGTAGTTATCGCTAACGCAGAAGGCGCAAGAACAACTCCCTCTGTTGTTGCTTTCGGCAAAACAGGCGAGAGAATGGTTGGTCAGGTTGCAAAGAGACAGGCTATCACCAATCCCGACAGAACAATCGCATCAATCAAAAGACAGATGGGCTCGGATTACAAGGTAACCGTTGACGGCAAGAAGTATACCCCT
>JAZULG010000175.1:0-7437 GCA_045603005.1 Acutalibacteraceae bacterium | reverse complement strand
AAAGGTACGTAATCAGAAGACAGGCAAGCCCCTCTTCTTTATGGACTTCCAGAGCGACGGTGAGTATCCCGGCGGCTGTATTGCAGGCGGCAGAAACTACTTCCACATCAACTCTGCAGGTGATATGGAGCCTTGCGTATTCATCCACTACTCCGACTCCAACATAAGGACACATACCATTCTTGAAGGTCTTCGCAATCCTCTCTTTATGGCATTCCGCCACGACCAGCCCTTCAATGAAAATCACCTCAGACCCTGTCCTATGCTCGAAAACCCTGACTGTCTCAGACGTATTATCAAGGAAACGGGTGCAAAGTCAACCAATCTTGTCCGTGAGGAAAGCGCCGAGGAGCTTTGCAGTAAGTGTGACAAGTTTGCAAAGGAATGGGCCCCCAGAGCCGAGGAAATCTGGAAGAACAATCCCCATCCCAACTGGAAGGCTCACTATTACAGAGATACTCCCGAGGGTAAAAAAGAATTCGGACTTGAGTAACTACAATGCACGATTTGCAATGCGCAGAACCTCTCCGACGGATGTTGACACCTCCGCCACCTCTCCTGAAAGGAGAGGCAAGGCTAAGGGTTGCACCTGCGGTGCAATTATAACGCAATCGCGTGCAGGGTCTGATTAAAAAGTAAGCATCAACCCGCCAAATAAGAAATAATAAAAAACGGTTTGGATATTTCTTCCAAACCGTTTTTTTACGTTTATGCTTCAAACAGCCTCCTGTCGTGGCATCGCCCGAGCGGCTTGAGCGTATCTGTGGCGGGAGCTTTATTGAAACATAAAGGTGAAAAAGATTTGCCATCTCAGTCAGAAGCTCCGCATCTGACAGCTCTCCCTAAAAGGCGAGCCAAGGCATTGCAACCTCCTCTGCGGGTAATATAACTCTTACTCCTCCCGGGCAGGATGCGATTGAGAATTGACAAGAAATTTCTTCCGCCCTCTTGCAACCTATGCAGATAATATAGTATAATATGTAGAAAACCGCACACGGAAGTGAAAGTATGTTAAATTACAGAACCTCGGGCGTGCTTATGCATATAAGCTCTCTGCCCGGAAAATACGGCATCGGCGTTATGGGTGAGGAGGCTCTTTCCTTTGCAAAAAAGCTTTGCAGCATGGGCTTTCATCTGTGGCAGGTGCTTCCTCTCGGTCCCGTTGACGACAGCGGCTCCCCCTATTGCTCAGGCAGTGCCTTTGCGGGCAACATCGCCCTTATCGACCCCGTCGGTCTTTATAAGGCAGGACTCATCACAGACGCCGAGCTCAAGGAAAACGAGTACGGCGGCACAGTTTACACTACAGACTATACCTTCGCCCTTGAAAAGAGACTCGAGACTCTTCGCAAGGCATACACAAGAGTAAACAGCGACCTTAAGGCTCTTATTGAGCTTTTCGCCGAGCAGAACAAATGGGTACGCGATTACGCCTACTTCATCGCTCTCAAGAGCCATTACGGTGAAAAGCCCTGGTGGGAGTGGGACGAAATCCACGCCCGCTACAGCACCGCCCTTAAGGATACCGATTCCTTCAGAGACGAGATTGATTTTTACATCTTTACTCAGTACGTTTTCTTCACTCAGTGGAGAAGACTCAAGGAAAATGCCAACTCAATTGGTATCCGCTTTATGGGTGATATGCCCATTTACGTCAGCCGTGACAGTGTGGACGTGTGGAGTAATACGGAGCTTTTTCAGATAAGCGAAAAGAGCCTTGCACCCACTCACGTTGCAGGAGTGCCTCCCGATTATTTTTCCGCTGACGGTCAGCTCTGGGGCAATCCCCTTTACGATTGGGACAGAATGGAAAGGGACGGCTATAAGTGGTGGATAAGCCGTATCGAAGCATCACTCAAGCTTTATGACAGTGTAAGAATCGACCACTTCAGAGCCTTCGCATCCTACTGGGCAGTACCCGCAGAAAGTAAAACCGCAAAGGTGGGCCAATGGATTGAGGGCCCCGGTATGAAGCTCTTTGACAAGGTACGCGAAGCTCTCGGCGATGCGGACATCGTTGCAGAGGACCTGGGCACCTTCGGCGAGGATGTTGTAAAGCTCCTCGAGGACACTCAGTTCCCCGGTATGAGAGTAATACAGTTCGGCTTTGACCCCATGGGTGACAGTACTCACCTGCCCCACAACTACCCGAAAAACTCCGTTGCCTATGTGGGCACTCACGATAACAACACTATCCTCGGCTGGCTCTGGGATGCAGTACCCGCAGAAAGAGACTTCGCTCTTCGTTACTGCTGCTTCGGCGGTACTAACTGGGGTGACGGCGGACACTACAGCGGCTCCTGCAGAGCGGTAACCGAGGCGGTATGGCGAAGCAGTGCAAATACGGCAATCGTCGCAGTTCAGGATATGTGCGGCTACGGCAAGGATGCGAGAATGAACATCCCCGGCACAAGTGAGGAAAACTGGACCTTCCGCATCGGCAAAGAGGGTCTCGACGGCATTGATGAAGCTTATTTCAGGGAAATTAACAGAATTTATCGCAGATAAATTCTCTTAATGCGCAATTCGCAATTCGCGATGCGCAATCGCGGGATAAAGTGCGGTAATGATTTATGCCATGCCCGCCCCCCAAAAAAATTCATATAAAAAGAGTTTAAAATATGAAAGAATATAATCTTATTGCAGATAAAAGCAAAAGCCTTGCCTTAAGAATTATTAAGCTTTATAAATATTTAACCTCCGAGCACAAAGAGTTTGTTTTATCAAAGCAGATTCTCCGTTCAGGAACAAGTATAGGCGCAAATGTCCGTGAAGCTATAAGAGGTCAGAGTGATGCCGACTTTTATGCAAAAATGAATATAGCACTAAAAGAAGCTGAGGAAACTCTATATTGGCTCGAATTGCTTCACGAAAGCGAATATATTGAAACTGCACATTTCAACAGTATTTACGAAGATTGTAAACGTGTAACTAAAATACTGATGTCTATAACAAAAGCTCAAAAGCAGGAATAATTCACCTGTCTTGGCGGCATCCTACTCATTAATTCACAAAATCTGACCCGCGATTGCGCATCGCGCATTGCGAATCGCGCATTAAAGAAAGGAAGATATAAATGCTTGAAATTATCAAAAACGGTGTTCATCTTGTAAAGGGCAGAACACTTATTACAGGTACAAAAGAGGAGCAGAAGGCTCAGCTTGAAAATATGGGTCTTTCTCCCCGTGAGGACAGAAACGGCACTATTGCCTATTCAATCCTCAACGCTCACAACACAAAGCCCGAGGATGAGAAAATGCGAATCAGGTTCGACTCACTCATCTCTCACGATATCACCTATGTCGGTATTATCCAGACCGCAAGAGCAAGCGGACTCAAGGAATTCCCTATCCCCTATGCTCTTACAAACTGCCACAACTCACTTTGTGCAGTCGGCGGTACCATCAACGAGGATGACCACGTATTCGGTCTTTCTGCCGCTAAAAAGTACGGCGGTATCTACGTGCCCGCAAATCAGGCAGTTATTCATCAGTACGCACGTGAGATGATGTCAAAGTGCGGCAATATGCTTCTCGGCTCCGACAGCCATACCCGTTACGGCACACTTGGTACTATGGGTGTAGGTGAAGGCGGCCCCGAGCTTGCTAAGCAGCTTCTTAAAAACACCTGGGACGTGAATCCTCCCGAGGTTGTGCTTGTTTATCTTGAAAATGCTCCCAAGCCGGGCGTAGGTCCTCACGACGTTGCAATCGCTCTTTGCGGCGCAGTGTTCAAGGATGCTCTTGTTACAAACAAGGTGCTCGAATTTGTAGGACCCGGCGTTGAAAACCTCTCAATGGATTTCCGTATCGGTATTGACGTTATGACAACTGAAACCGCCTGTCTTTCATCAATCTGGGAAACAGACGATAAGGTTAAGGATTTCTACACAATCCACGCAAGACCCGACGATTACAAAAAGCTTATGCCCGAGGATGTGGCATATTACGATATGGCAATCAGAATCGACCTTAGTAAAATCGAAAGCATGATTGCTCTTCCCTTCCACCCCTCCAATGCATACACAATTCACGAGCTTCAGCAGAATCCCGACATTCTTTACGAGGTTGAGAAGGCTGCAAAGGCTCAGTTCGGCAATAAGGTTGATTTCAAGCTCCGCGACAAGGTGCGCGACGGCAAAATCTATATCGACCAGGGTATCATCGCAGGCTGTGCGGGCGGTATGTTTGAAAACATCTGCGAGGCCGCTTCAATTCTTGACGGCAAGAGTACGGGAGACGGCTACTTCAGCCTTTCAGTATATCCCTCAAGCGTGCCCGTAAACCTTGCACTTATCAGAAACGGCGTACAGGCAAAGCTTCTTGAGGCGGGCGCACTCTTCAAGCCCTGCTTCTGCGGTCCCTGCTTCGGCGCAGGTGACGTACCCGCAAACAACGGACTTTCAATCAGACACACAACCCGTAACTTCCCCAACAGAGAAGGCAGTAAGCCCGGTGACGGTCAGCTTGCATCCGTTGCACTCGTTGATGCACGTTCAATTGCCGCTACCGCACTCAATAAGGGCGTACTCACCGCCGCAACCGACGTTGAGATTCCCGAGTACAACAAGGAATACACCTTCGACAAGGGAGTATACGAAAAGAGAGTATATCAGGGCTTCGGCAAGGCTGACGCAGAGTACGAACTCAAGCTCGGTCCCAACATCACAGACTGGCCCGCTATGTATGAGCTTTCCGATAACCTTCTTCTCAAATTAGCCTGCGTAATTCACGACGATGTTACCACAACCGACGAGCTTATTCCCTCAGGTGAGACATCAAGCTACCGTTCAAACCCCCTCAAGCTCGCAGAGTTTGCTCTTTCACGCCGTGAACCCGATTATGTACCCAGAGCAAAGGCTGTTGCCGCTGAGGAAAAGAAGCGCCGCGCAGACAACTCAAGCACAGAGGTACTCGAGGCACTCGCAAGGGTTACTCCCGTACCCGAAAAGGTAGCAGAGCATACTCAGTTCGGCTCATGTGTATTCGCATCAAAGCCCGGTGACGGCTCAGCAAGAGAGCAGGCAGCCTCCTGCCAGAAGGTACTCGGCGGCTTTGCAAACATCTGCTACGAATTCGCAACCAAGCGCTACAGAAGCAACTGCATCAACTGGGGTATTCTCCCCTTCACAATTGATAAGGACAGAGAGTTCAACTACTCCCACGGCGACTATGTTTTCGTACCCGGTATAAGACACGCCATAAAGACAGGTAAGGAGGAAATCCCCGCCAAGGTTATCACCAAAAACGGCGTTGAGGACATCACTCTTTACGTCAGGGGTCTTACCGAGGAGGAGAAGACAATCATCCTTGAGGGCTGCCTTATGAATTATTATAAGGCACAGAATAAATAAAATGAAAAGCACAGACAACGTTGTCTGTGCTTTTTTTGTAGGCTTTAAGCAATGAAAAAGCGCTGCATCCGTAGGGACACAGCGCAAGTCTGTTGCTTATTCTGCTTCGAGAGCCTCACGCTTTTCACGGATGAATTCGTAAATAGGCTCGAGTCTTTCTTTTGTAAGGGGATAACCGAAGCGCATAAGAAGCCATACGCCGGTATAAACAACTGCGGGGATGATTGTGCAGATGAACATAATCTTCTGGCTGGTGCCTTCAACGAAGCCCTTGGTACCCATATCCTTTGTGTAGCCTGCCCACTCAAGAAGGTAAAGACCGATAGTGTCAGCGATGGTCTGACCGAATTTACGTGAGAAGGTGTATACGGCGTAAACAGCACTTTCGTTACGGATGCCCGTTGTGTATTCCTGATAGTCGATAACGTCCATAACAACAGCCCAGCAGGTAAGGCTTACGAAGGTGTAGCCCATACCGATAATAAAGAGAGCTGACATGAAGATGTACCAGGGAAGTCTGCCGTTAGCGGGATTGATGATATCAAGGATTGACTGATTGTTTGCAATGATTGCTATTGTAACTGAAGCGATTGCCGAAACGATTGTAGCCTTACCGCAAAGCTCTTTTTTACCGTACTTAGCTGAAAGCTTGCCGATGAAGGGGATAAGAATTACTGTGGGAAGGTAGGTACATACGGTACCGAGCATACCGAGATTTGAGTTTTCGAAGTAGTTCTTATAAAGATATGTATTGAAGGAGCCGAACTGAAGCTGACCGCTGATAAGTACGCCGGCAAGAGCAACGGTAACGAAGGGACGTGACTTGAGAAGTCCGAGGTAGGTTGCCTTGAAGTCAACCTTGGGGTCCGGCTCTGAGGGTACTCTTTCTCTTGTGGACTTGTAGCCCCAGAGATAGAAAATGAGCGACAGGATACCCATAGCAAGACCGAAGATAAACATCTTATTACCGTTGGCGTATATCTTATCGTCGAATATGAACATAGGTGCAATCAGAAGAACAACGGCGCCGCCGATACCCGAGCCGATTGAACGGAAGGTGGAAAGGAGGCTTCTGCCCTTGGGGTCGTCGGTGATAACCGATGCAAGAGAGCCGAAGGGGATGTTCATACCGGTATACATCATACCGTAGAATATGTAGGTTGCATATGCAATGATAAGCAGTGCCCATGAGGGAAGGCCGAGCTTATGATACGGTGTGAAGCACAGTATTGTGGAAAGGGCAAGAGGGAGAGATACCCACTTGAGATAGGGACGGAACTTACCCTCCTTGTTCGGTGCCTTCTTTGCAACCATTGCGCCCCAGATGGGGTCGTTGATGCAGTCCCAGACACGGGTTACCATAAACAGAGTACCTGCTCTTGAAGCGGAGATACCGATAACGTCGGTCATAAATATTTTGAGGTATGAGGAAATATATGTCAGGTTAAACATATTACCTGCCTCGGCAATAGTATAGCCTGCGGCTTCCTTTATACCTATCTTATTAGGATGCTCATTGACAGGCTTTTCTTTTACTTTCTTCTCTTTTGCCATTTTCAAGCTCCTTCCGGTTTACGCAAATAAACCTGTTTTGATTGTGATTTCACCTGCTTCAAAGCCCTTGGTATTTATAGCCTCGATGATGAGCTTGTCGTCAACATCGGCCTTCATTGAAGCGGTAGCAGTGCCTGCCTTGAGGTCAACCTTTGCCTTGGAGATACCGTCGATTGCGAGAAGGGCCTCCTCAACGGCTGAAGCACAGTGTGCACAGTGCATACCGGAAACACTGATAATTTTTTTCATTGGTAATCCTTCCTTTCGGTATTATCTGGTAACGATATACATTATATATAACTGAGAAGGAAAATGCAATAAAAAAACGCAAAGAAATAAATTAAGAAATTTGCCTTTTGTATATTTTGTATATTTTGAGTGAGAGCTATTTGTTGAAAAAAGACAAGGAGAAAAAGTGATAAAAAAAATATATGAAATGTTTTGACGAATTTGCAAAAAATCGCTTGACTTTTTGAGAAAATTATTGTAAGTTAATAGGGTAAATGACTATCCTTTTTAGCCATTGAAAA
>JAZULG010000174.1:0-11187 GCA_045603005.1 Acutalibacteraceae bacterium | reverse complement strand
TCAAGATGCAGTATAACGATGAATTTGCAAGATACGATATGGTTACAATCATCGTTTCCTGCCTGCTTCAGGTTGTAAGACTTGACGCAAATGAAGAAGCACTTAAGGAGATGCTCGGTGAAGAAATCTACGAGGGTATACTTAATGTTATATCCCTTGATATCAATGTTCCCGTTCAGGAATTCAGCTGGGCTCTTACAGAGAGTGCGGACACAGGTGAAGTATTCTCAGCTCTTCAGAGCTCAGAGCTCTTCGGCGAATTCAAGTATGGTCCTCTCTATACTAAGGAGATGGAACAGTATATCAGCGAAAACTTCGGTGAGTTCGTTGACAATATAATTTATCTTCTCGGACTTGAAATCAACGGTTCAACCGTAGAAAGCCTTACAGAGCTTCTCAACGGTCTTGTCGGCGGCTCGGTATATAACAGTGATATCGTTATCACTGTCCGAGATGCTCTTGCAGGTGTTGTTGCAGGTCTTGAAACAGACATTCCCGCAGGCTCACACATTCTTGAGATTCTCAAGTATGCGGAAATTGCAGACCTTAAGGCTGTTGCAAGCGTAGAGGTTCCCGAGTTCTCCGATGACAGAGAGATGTTTGTTGCTTCTCTTTGCGATGTACTTGAACCCCTCTATCCTGTGCTTGAGTGGCTCCTTGCCGACGAAGATATTACCTTCTTCATTGACGAAGAAGAGGAAATTCTTGTAACACTTCCCGGCGCAGAAGGCTACGCTTTCGGCCTTATTCCCGTGCTTGAAGCTCTTGACTGTGACGGTATTCTCACAAGAAGCGAATACAATGCAGCAGTTGAAGCTGACAGAGATGTACTCATTACATCAATTCTCAATCCTCTTCTCGACAGAGTTGACGAAATCCTTCTTAACCCTGCAGATGAAATCCTTTCAATTCTTCCCAACCTTATCTACTTTATCAATTCAAACGGTGTAGATACAGTTGTCAAGAATACACTTAATGCAGTTTACACACTACTCAATGCAATTGAGCCTATCGCAAAGGTCGATCTTTATGCTCTTATCGGTCTTGATCTTGAGACACTTACCTTTGAAAAGCTCTTTGATATGGCTATTGAGCTTATCTCTGAGGCTACAGGCTATGAGCTTACAGCACTCCACGCTGATGCTATCGTAGAGCTCACAACAGGTACTCTTGAATCTTACACCTCAGCAAACGGACTTACCGCATACAGAATGGTATATCAGGCTGCTGAAGCTAAGGGTGAAATGGTGACGGTTGTTCTCAGACTTGCAATCAAGTTCCTTGCACTTGAAAAGAATGTTGATGCAATAATCGGTATTCTTGAAAACAACCTTGGTATGAGTGCCGATGCCAAGAAGTACGTTGAAGGTGTGCTTACTGCAGTTGTAGGCTGTCTGTCAGATACAAGACTCGGTATGGATCTGGCTCTTTACACAATCTACTACATCTTCTACGGTGCAGATTTAGGTGTTGATGAAACAACAAACGGATATAAAGACCTTAACTCTATTTGGAGAGAAGCTCTTGCAAAGCTTAAAAAGGACAGCCCTGCAGCAGGAGGCCTTATTGAAGAAATTCTCGGTTTGGATATCTTTGAAGACCTTATCGACGGCGAGCAGATTGCACCTAACGGCTTTATGGCATTCTTCCAGAAGCTTATTGATATCTTCAATAAGCTTATTGAATGGTTTAAGAATTTCTTCAACTGATATTAAGTCGTAATAAAAAAGAATAAATTGTTTATCGGGCAGTCTTATTAAGATTGCCCGATAGCTTTGATAAAAAAGTGAAAAACGTATTGAGAAATCAGCTTCTTTATGCTAAAATAAAAATATAAAGGAGGAATAAATATGAAATTCAGAAAAGCTTTATCAATTATACTAAGCATAATTCTTCTTATGACTGCAGGTTCAATAATTGCCGGCGCCGAGGGAAGAGTACCCGCAAGCCTTAATGACGGTAAAGAGGCACTTTTAGGTCAGTTTGAATACGGAATTGGTCCTGAGACCGAAGGCTATGCCATAGATTACCGTTATTATTCACCTGTAGGGGAAAATGACGATACGAAGTATCCTTTGGTTATCTGGCTTCACGGTATGGGAGACGGTGAATTTGACGGTAAGCAGATAAGCGCTCATGATGCGTCAAGACTTGCAAGCGCCGAGCTTCAGAGCCGTTTCACCAATGGCGGTGCGTATATTTTTGCGCCTCGTTCTCTTGAAGAAAAGGGGCTTTATTGGGCTGATGAGCTTATTGTACCCGTGAGGGCAGCAATTGATGATTTTATTGCGAAAAACAGTAATGTTGATGTCAGTCGCATATATGTGGGCGGATACTCAATGGGCGGTAAGATGACACTTAAAATGGCTGTTGCTTATCCCGAAATGTTTGCGGCAGCTTTCCCAATCTGTCCCGCTTGGGTACCTGATACTGAGGCTACTGCTAAACTTTCAGATATGCCGATATGGCTCACAAGCTCTGCGGCAGATCCGACCGTCGGCTATTTCACATGGGTTATGCCTACGTGGAAAAACCTTATTTCAACAACGAACAAGCCTGAAAACTGCCGCTTTTCAACCCTTTCAGTGGTGTGTTATCCAAACGGAGTTCCTGTTTACAGCAGTCATTTTTCGTGGTATGCCGTAACCAACGATATGTTCTCCTATGATAACGGAGACTATCCTCTTATGAAAACCGTTGACGGCAACGGCGAGAAGGTTATTCTTACCTATCCTGACGGTATGATAAGCTGGCTTTGCTCCTTTACAAGTGATTATGACGGTGCCCCTGCTGCCGATAAAGGTAATGCCGAAGCGAGAGGCGGCTACGGTGTTAAAACGGGCTTCGCACGTATTGGTGAGTTTATCAAAAACTTCATAGAGTACATTTTTTCATCTCTTAAAATGTTTTAAAATATAGCTGATACCCTCCCTATGCATTGGCATAACCCGGGAGGGTATTATTTATCCCTAATACTGTTGATGCTTTATTCGGTTTTGAGCCTCATATCTCCGTCATTCTGCCCAAAAAATCCTCTTTAATTTCTATTAACACTATTTGGTGAAATATGGTATAATAAAACAGATATAACGTCATTAGAAACATATAAAAATCAAAGGAGCTTTACTATGACAAAATTTATCAGATATTTAATGGCATTTCTTATGCTCGGCGTAACTCTTTTCAACTACGTATTCAATGATTACGCCTTTCCTGCAGTCAGTGCAGACGGAGCTTATGTTTTCTGCTATTTTGTGGGTAATGAGCCCAATCAGCAGACAATCCATCTTGCTGTAAGCACAGACGGATATAACTTTGATGCTCTCAACAACAACGAATCGGTTATTGAGCAGACAATGGGTACAGGATGTGTACGTGACCCTTATATTTTTGAAGCAGTAGACGAAAACGGTAAGGAATGCTATTACATAGTTGCAACAGATATGGATGCCATGCTCGGCTGGACATCAAACCACGCAGTTATTTTCTGGAAGTCCTATGACCTTATAAACTGGGAGGACGAGTTTGTTCTTGATATCCGCGATTTTGAGGGTTGGGAAGGCTGTAACAGAGCATGGGCACCTCAGGTTATCTATGATGACGAGGCGGGCAAATATATGCTTTACCTTGCTCTTTCCACATGGGATGACCCCGCAACACCCTTAAACGAGGATATGGCTCAGCACTACTACCTTTACACTGAGGATTTCAAAACCTTCACCGCTCCCGAATACCTTTACGGCAGAAGAGGGGAAAGCTTCACTAATAACGAAGGCAATACCGTTACGGGCATTCAGTGTATTGACGGCGATATGATTTATAACGAAAAGGAAGACCTTTATTACCTTTTCTTCAAGGAAGACCTTACACAGAAGATTGCTTACGTAACGTCAGAAAGCCCCACAGGTCCCTTCAGTGAGGAATACACAATATGCTCACTTAACTGGTTCGGCGTTGAGGGCAGCACAATGTACCGTATCACAGGCACAAACGCATGGATGATGATTATGGATGAATATGCTAACGGTACTTTCTTTGCACAGATGACAAGAGACTTTCACAATTACCGTCAGGTGCAGCGATCACGTTACTCCGTAAATCAGCTTAATCCCAGACACGGCTCAGTGCTTGCAATTTCAATGGATGAATACGAAGCGCTCGTTGATGCATACGGAATAGCATAATAAAAGAAGAGGGCAGGGCGGCAATAAGTAGCCTTGCCCTTTAAACAAATGAAACTTTATGACAGTACCTCTTGAAATAAGAGTGGAGTTAGGGTATAATGCCTTTATAAATCAAAAGGAGAAAGCAAAATGCCTATTAAAATAGATGACAGATTACCCGCAAGAGAAAGTCTTGAAAAAGAGAATATATTTGTGATGACTGAGTCGAGAGCGGCAAGTCAGGATATCCGTCCGCTTAAGATACTTATCCTTAATCTTATGCCGACAAAAATCGAGACTGAAACTCAGCTTCTCAGACTTCTCAGTAACACTCCGCTTCAGGTTGATGTTGAGCTTTTGCAGATGGCAACACATAAGTCAAAGAATACATCGCAGAGCCACCTTAACAAGTTTTACCATACCTTTGACGAGATTTGTCATAAGAAATATGACGGTATGATTATTACGGGTGCACCCGTAGAGCTTATGGAGTTCGAGGAGGTTGACTACTGGCCTGAGCTTTGCAAGATTTTCGAGTGGACAAAGACCAACGTATATTCCACCTTCCACATCTGCTGGGGTGCCCAGGCGGGGCTTTATTACCACTATGGTATAAAGAAGCATTCTCTTCCCGAAAAGATGTTCGGAGTGTTTCCCCACAGACCTCTTGATCTGTATCACCCGATGATGAGAGGCTTTGATGATATTTATTTCGTACCTCATTCAAGACACACTGATATAGAATTCAATGATGTTGCATTATGTAAGGACCTGCAGATTATTTCCTATTCGGAGCAGGCAGGTATACATCTTGTTTCCGATCTTGAGTGCAGAAACTTCTATGCAACGGGGCACTCGGAATACGATGCGGATACTCTTGCAAAGGAATATTTCCGTGACGTTGAAAAGGGGCTTGATATAAAGGTGCCGTATAACTATTTTCCCGATGATGACCCCACCAAAAAGCCTATGATGACTTGGAGAAACGTCGGTACGCTTATGTTTACCAACTGGCTCAACTACTTTGTTTATCAGAGAACGCCTTACGACATCAACGCTATTTGATTTATACCGAAAAATAACTGCTGTACCCTTCACCTGAGGGATACAGCAGTATTTTTATATGATGTAATTGTCCAACAGCGCAACCGCATCGGGATAATCCTCAAGAGGATTTTTCGAGGAGAACCGCTTTTTCAGTGTTGAGCGGATAAATAAAGAGTCATTTTCCTTCGATTCCTGTTTTTCTCTGATTTTCGGTTTGAAGAAGCTGAAATCTCTCTCTTTTAAATCAGAATCCGTTGCTTTTTCGGTATCCTGAGCCTCTTTCTCTGCTTTTGAAGAGAGCTCCTGATTGTATTTTATAAAGGCTTCCTTTACAGCGAGTATAAAGCCTTCTGCGGTATAAATCTGCATAAGGTCAACACCGAGAGCATAAGCCAGTTCTTCAAGCTGAAGCACCGTATCTGCACCGTATTTTATAACCATCGAGCGGAAGGTTCTTGGCAGGAAATAATAGATTCGGCCAAGAAGCTGGGAAAAAGCCTTTTTAGTATCATAATATCCGAGAAGAATCCGCTTTTCAACGGTGGCAGGATCGAAATCAAAGGTTGCGCCAAGCTCCTCCATATCGTAGGGCCTTATATATGTTATCTGCGAGTTTACAATGTCGAGGGTATGACCGACGCCTTTTATATTTGAGATATCAACAACAATAAGCTTGTTATAGCCTCTTTTTTTCAGGCTCATAACGGGCACGTTGTCGTAAGCACCGCCGTCAAGATATTTCTCACCCTCGGGGCCGATATTATTTGCAAAGGGTACGTTCGCAGATGCTAAAAGATAGTCTACAAGCTCTCCGTCAGGGATATCTTCAAGAAAGAGCTCATATTTACCGTTAGGCTGAGAAAGCTGAACTGCAATCATACCGAAGTCGATCATACTTGCCCTGACCTTTTCTTCGTCAATATACTGTGAAACAAAGTCCTTGGCAGGTGAGGCATCAAGACCGCCGTTTTTTATAAATTCCCTGAAAAGAGTGCCCCAATTTTTTTTGCTCAGCAGGTTTTCCGGATCGGGTAACTCGCTGCTGATACGCAGTCCCTTATCAATAGAAATATTATTCCACATATCAACTGCTTTTTCATATTCGTCTGCGGCAATCAGAGCACCGTTTATAGATCCGATCGAAACGCCGACAATAGCATCAAAGCGTACGTCCATTTCCTTGAGTGCCTTCCAGGCACCAAGCTGGTAGGCTCCTTTACCGCCGCCGCCTGCAAGCACAAGTCCGTAGCCTTTCATAATATCAACTCCTAATCCAAAAGGTAAGAAATTATACTGTTTGATACAAGAAAGCCTTTTGAGGTAAGGCTTATTCTGTCTTCTGTTACAGTCACAAGTCCCTCTCTTTGCAGAAAAAGGGATTTTTTTATAAGCTTTTCATCAATATTTTTTCCGAATCTCTCGTTGAACTTTTCTTTTTGCAAGCCCTCGGTAAGTCTGAGAGCGAGCATTATGTATTCCTCCTCGTTTCCGCCGTCACCGTCAGGTATCGGGGGAGTACCCGTCAGGAAGCTTTCATAATTTCTTTCAAAGAAAAAGCGTTTCCCGTCAACAAACGAATGAGCTGACGGTCCGATGCCGAGATACTCCTCACATCGCCAGTATTTCAGGTTATGTCTGCTTTCAAAGCCTTCTGTTGCAAAATTTGAGATTTCGTACTGCCTGAAGCCGCGTTTTTCCAATTCCTCGCAGGTATACAGATAAAGGTCACATACCGTATCCTCGTCAGGGAGAGAAAGAGTATCCTTTATATGGTTAAACTCGGTATTTTCCTCGATTTTAAGCATATACGCGCTTATGTGCTTTACATTGAGCGAAGAAACAAACTCAATGCTTTCCCTGAGACTCTCTTTTGTCTGGCAGGGGATTCCGAGCATCAGGTCAAGAGAGAGGTTGTCGATTCCGTACTGTCTGAAAAGCTTTATACTGTCACTGATTTTTTCACGTCCGGAAAGCCTTCCGAGAGTAATCCGTTCTTTTTCAACCGCAGATTGCATCCCCATAGATATACGGTTAACACCTGCCTTAGCCAGGTTAATTACAAGCTCTTCATCAACAGAGGAGGGGTTACACTCAACCGTTATTTCGGCGTCTGTAGTTACGCTGTAATTATTTTTTATGTAAGCAAGCACAGCTTTTATTCTTTCTCCGCCAAAAAAGGAGGGGGTACCTCCGCCGAAATACACCGTGTCAATACTGTCCGAAATCTTTGCGCTATACTTTTCAAGACAAGAAAGGACAGCTCTTAAATAGCTGTCCTTTGTCTGTTCGTCTGCTTTGAAGGAATAGAAATCACAGTAAGGACACTTCGATTTACAAAAGGGTATGTGTATATATATTCCTGTCATATTGATTTTAACCGTTGTCGTCGAGCTTGAGTACTGCCATAAATGCCTCTTGGGGCACTTCAACCGTACCGAACTGACGCATACGCTTTTTACCTTCCTTCTGTTTTTCAAGAAGCTTTTTCTTTCTTGTGATATCGCCGCCGTAGCACTTTGCAAGAACGTCTTTTCTCATAGCCTTGACGGTTTCTCTTGCAATAACCTTGCTGCCGATAGCAATCTGAATGGGTATTTCAAACATCTGTCTGGGGATATGCTCCTTGAGCTTTTCTGCAATCTTTCTTGCTCTGCCCATTGCCTTGTCAGTGTGGATGATAAAGGAAAGAGCGTCGATAAGATCTCCGTTGAGAAGCACGTCAACCTTCTGCATTGTTGAGCGGCGGTATTCGGAAATCTCATAGTCAAAGGAGGCATAGCCTCTTGTTCTTGATTTGAGAGCATCGAAGAAGTCATAAATGATTTCATTGAGGGGAAGCTCATAGTGAATATCAACACGGTCGGTGGTGATATATTTCATATCCTTGAAAATGCCACGTCTGTCCTGGCAAAGATCCATTATTGCGCCTACGTATTCACTGGGGGAGTAGATATGAGCGTTTGTGATAGGCTCTTCACAGTAATCTATTGTTGCCTGAACAGGATAATGAGTCGGATTGTCAATTTCAATCATACTGCCGTCGGTAAGATGTATCTTATATACAACCGAAGGTACAGTGGTAACAAGATCGAGATTATATTCTCTTTCAAGTCTTTCCTGAATGATTTCAAGGTGCAGAAGACCTAAGAAGCCGCAACGGAAGCCGAAGCCGAGTGCACCCGAGGTCTCGGGCTCATAGGAAAGGGAGGCATCATTGAGCTGTAATTTTTCAAGAGCATCTCTGAGAGCCTCGTAGTCTGCACCGTCAGCGGGATAAACACCGCAGAAAACCATAGGATTAACCTTTCTGTAGCCGGGAAGGGGATCAGATGCAAGATTCTGCAGCTTTGTTACTGTGTCGCCGACCTTAGCATCACGTACTGTTTTGATTGAAGCTGTGATATAACCAACCTCACCTGCGGAAAGCACCTTACATGGCTCAAGTCCGGTCGCTCTCATATAACCGACCTCAACAACATTGAACTCAGCACCGGTAGCCATCATTTTCATGGTTTCACCGGCTTTGAGAGTACCCTGCATAACTCTTACATAAACGATAACGCCCTTGTAGTTGTCGTATACCGAGTCGAAGATAAGAGCCTTGAGGGGGGCATTATCATCGGCGGAAGAGGGCGCAGGAATATCTGCAACTATTCTCTCGAGCACTTCTGCAACATTTTCGCCGGTCTTTGCGGAAACACGGGGAGCGGCAGAGCAGTCAAGACCGATGATTTCCTCAACCTCGGCGGCGACTCTGTCGGGTTCAGCGGCAGGAAGGTCAATTTTATTTATAACGGGAACAAGCTCAAGGTCGTGATCGAGGGCGAGGTAAGTGTTTGCGAGTGTCTGAGCTTCGATACCCTGAGAGGCATCAATGATAAGTACGGCACCCTCGCAGGCAGCAAGGGAGCGTGATACCTCATAGTTAAAGTCAACGTGACCCGGGGTATCAATGAGGTTAAGCTCGTATACCTCTCCGTCCTTAGCTTTATAGTCAAGCTTTACTGCATGAGCCTTTATAGTTATACCTCTCTCTTTTTCAAGGTCCATATCGTCAAGAATCTGAGCGGACATTTCACGCTTGGCAACAGAATCGGTGATTTCGAGTAATCTGTCGGCAAGTGTGCTCTTTCCGTGGTCGATATGAGCAATGATCGAGAAGTTTCTTATATTTTCTTTTTTCTTTGCCATTGTTTCACCTCGTAGATAACGTAAAGTGTAAAATCAATATATTTTAACATAAAAGGGCTGTTTTGGCAAGAGTTATTTGCAATAAAACAAGAGGGACGCCTTGCGGCGTCCCCTGAAGCTTCATTAAAATTATTCAGCCTTTTTTATATCAAAGAAGAATTCGACACCGCCGTCCTTGTTTGAAACGCCGTACTTCTGATTGTGCAGCTCCTGAATTGAAGCCACGATAGAAAGTCCGAGTCCGAATTTACCTTCCTCTCTTGAATGAGCCTTGTCCGCACGGTAGAAGCTTTGCCAGATATTTTCAATATCACTTCCGGGTATAGGATTGCCTGTATTGAAAACAGTGACTCTGTAACATTCACCCATATCACGTGCGCCGATCGTAATTATGCGGTCAAAATCAAGGTGTGCAAGCGCATTTGTGAGGTAGTTAGAGAAAACGTGCCTGAGCAGTTCCTTATCACCGAAGCCTACGAAGGAAGGATCTATCCTGATAACAACATCAGCGTCATTTTTAAGAATACTGTTTTCCACGGTTGAAAAGTATTCCTTTATAAGAGCATTTATGGAGAAGCCTTCTTTTTTTAATTCGAGATTGCCTGAGCCGTAGAGCATATACTCCATAATACGTACTACAAGATTATTCATCTTCTGAGCTTCTTCGATAATTATATCACAGTATTCATCCTTGTTATCACAGCCTATACCGTACTTGAGACCTTCAGCATAGCCCTGAATGATTGAAATAGGAGTTTTAAGCTCGTGAGACACGTTGGCGATAAAGCTCCGCCGTGTTTTTTCAAGTCTTCTTTCAAAACGGATATCCTTCTCAAGCTGACGGTTTTCTTTCTTCAGCTCAGTGAGTGCCTTGTCGAGTCTGCCGGAAAGTATGTTTATATTTTCACTGAGCTCATTTAGCTCCTTGATTCTGAACGGGGGACAGCTTTCACTGAAGTCAAGGGTTGCCATTTTTTTTGCGGTTCTCGTAATTTTTCTTATAGGATTAGTAAAAAGAGTAAGATAATAAGCCGTTACTGTGAAAATTGTAACAAGGATAATAATGCTCAGAGCGAGAAGTGCATCGGAAGCAGTCTGGGAGTTTTCCTTGATAACGTCAATTGATGTGTAAAGCTCAATAACCTTATCATCGCCGATGAATGCACCGTAGACGATGTACTGAGCTGAGGCAAAGTACTCCCTGCGTATTTCGAAATAATTTCCGTCACTTTGCTCGGCGTGCGAAAGAATCTGCATTATACGCGGCTTAAGCTCAAGCTGGTCCGAAGAGCCGTTGGTTTTATCATACACCGTTTCGTTGCTTCTCGAGGTGTAAACAAGCTCTTCTCTCGGCGAATATATTTCTATGTAAAGATTATGAGCAGACTCTATATCTGCGAGAGTTGAGTGGCTGCTTTTATCGGTTATATCGAGACTTCCGATTTTTAAGGCAACCTCCTTCATATCCTCTTTTTTGGTATAAAGGAAGATATCGTCCATGTAAAGATATTGCAAAACGGAAAAAACGGAAATACAAATGATGATTACCGCAATGCTTATGAGGGAATAGCGTCGCTTGAGATTGTGGATTTTATTCCTTTTTTTCATTGTTATTCCTCTATTTTATAGCCGATTCCGTATACGGTTTTAAGATGGGTGTTGCCCCATTCTCCGAGCTTTGTTCTGAGCCTTGCAACGTGGGAGTCAACAGTACGTATATCTCCTGAGTAATCATATCCCCATATACTGTCGAGGAGCTGTTCTCTTGAAAAGACCCTGCCGGGAG
>JAZULG010000173.1:0-2338 GCA_045603005.1 Acutalibacteraceae bacterium | reverse complement strand
CTTCTCAACACCTGCGGTCCTTCAACAGGCCTTTTCCACGAGTTTGAATACAAGCTCGCTAAGAAGATTTCAGATTCAGTTCCCACAGTAGATATGTTCCGTATGCTCGGTTCAGGTACTGAGGCTTGTATGGTAGCTTGCCGTGTTGCAAGACTTGCCACAAAGAAAAAGCACATCCTCAAGATGGGCGGCGCTTACCACGGTTGGTCAGATCAGCTCGGCTACGGTATCCGTGTTCCCGGCTCAAAGTTCACTCAGGCAAGCGGCGTTCCCATGCGTCTTATGAGAGATACACAGGAATTCTTCCCCAACGACCTTAACGATCTTGAAAAGAAGCTTCGCAGAAACCAGCTCAACGGCGGTACTGCAGCAGTGTTCATTGAGCCCATCGGTCCCGAAAGCGGCACACGTCCTCTTGATAAGGACTTCAACAAGGGCGTTGAAAGACTTTGCCGTAAATACGGCGCTCTGCTTATCTTTGATGAGGTTGTTACAGGCTTCCGTATCGGTATGGCAGGTGCTCAGGGCTACTACGGCGTTGAGCCCGACCTCACAATCTTCGGTAAGGTTATCGCAGGCGGATATCCCGGTGCAGGCGGTATCGGCGGTAAGAGAGAATACATGCAGTACATGGGTGCAGGTCTTGATGCAAGCGGCATGAAGATCAAGAAGGCATTCTGTGGCGGTACAATGGCTGCTACTCCCATCTCATGCGTAGCAGGTTACTATACTCTTGAAGAAATCGATAAGCAGAACGCTTGCCAGAAGGCAGGTCAGATGGGTGACAGACTTACAGCAGGTCTCAACAAGATTATCGATAAGTACAACCTTCCCTTCGTAGCATTCAACCAGGGCTCAGTATGCCACATGGAAACTGTTGCTACAATGCACTTTGCTCTTGACTGGATGAAGCCTTGGGAAATCCCCGGCATCATTAAGGAAACAAGCAAGCGTAAGGCTGAAATGACCCATATGGGTGCTGCTTATATGGCAGAGGGTCTTGTAACTCTTGCAGGCTCAAGACTTTACACATCAGCAGCATACAACGAAGAGATGATCGACGATGCTCTTGCCCGTTTCGACAAGGTATTCGCAAACATCGCTGTTGTTGAATAATTAAAACAGAATCCGCAGGGCAGGCAGCTTGCCTGCCTTGTGTCAACTTTTAAGAGGTGATACAGATGGATATTTTAGAAGCTAAAAAAATAGTTGTTGAAGCAGGTAAAAAGCTTGTTGAAACAGGTCTTATCGCACGTACATGGGGTAACGTAAGCTGCCGTATCAGCGATACACAGTTTGTCATCACTCCCTCAGGCAGAGACTATATCTCCCTTACTCCTGATGATATCGTAACAGTTAACCTTTATGACCTTGCTTACGAAGGTGACATCAAGCCCTCAAGCGAAAAGGGTCTTCACGCTCAGTGCTATATCCTCCGTCCCGAGGTTAATTTTGTAATTCACACCCATCAGGCAAACGCTTCAATCGTTTCCGCTATGGGCTGTGACATCAACGGCATCGAGGGCGAAAGCAAGGAAATCGTCGGTGACAATATCCCCGTAAGCTCCTACGGCCTTCCCGGTACAGGCAAGCTCCGTGAGGGCGTTGTTGCTGCCCTCAAGCGCTCAGACTCAAAGGCAGTTATCATGAAGAGCCACGGCGCAGTTTGTCTCGGTACAGACTATGACGATGCTTTCAGGGTTGCAAACGAGGTTGAAAAAATCTGCGCTGACTATATCTTCAAAAAGTACGAGGCTCTTACCGAAAAAGCAACAAATACCTTCTCCGATGTTTATAATTACGTTGTAAGCCTTAAGAAGAGAGCAGATATGCCTGCTCCCAAGCTTACTGCTTATGACAGTGTGAAGATTGACGACGTTGCAGTGCTTTCCGATAAGGAAGGAAACGTGGTTGCAACCGTAGGTCTTTGCCCCTGCTGCGACGAGCTCATCACAGGTGACAAGTACCCCTCAGAGGCAGACCTTCACAAGGCAATCTACAACAGACGTGAGGATGTTAACGCAATCATCCACTCAGAAAAGGATGCAATCGTTGCCGCATCAAAAATCGGCAAGACACTCAAGCCTCTTCTTGATGACTTTGCCCAGATTGTAGGTGTTACCGTCAACTGCGCACAGTTTGACCCCAACTATACCGTAAAATCAGCAAAGAAGACCGCTAAGAAGCTTGGCGGCAAGGGCAAGAACGCTCTTCTTCTCAAGGACAACGGTGCGGTTTGTGTAGGTCCCAACAAGGATGAAGCATCTGCGGCTGAAATGGTTATGGACAAAAACTGTAAGGCAATTCTTGCAGGTGAGCTCTTCGGCGGCTCAAAGCC
>JAZULG010000172.1:0-5955 GCA_045603005.1 Acutalibacteraceae bacterium | reverse complement strand
CTCGACGGACAAGGTTCTCTTCTCTGCAGACGGTTTTGGCAAGTTTGGCGCGTTGGACGTTGAAGAGGATTGGGCTTGTGAAGCCCGTCGTTACTATTTCGGCATCGTCGGAAAGTACGGTGCTCAGGTACAGGCTCTTTTAAGTAAGGCGAAGGATCTTCCCATAGATATTATCTGTCCTCTTCACGGACCCATCCTTAAGGAAAATCTCGGTTATTATCTCGGTCTTTATAACACCTGGTCATCCTACGGTGTTGAAAGCGACGGAGTGTGCATTGCCTTTACCTCGGTTTACGGCAACACAAAAAAGGCGGCTGAGCTTCTTAAGGAAAGGCTTCTTGAAAAGGGCTGCAAGAAGGTCGTACTCAACGACCTTGCAAGAGAGGATATGGCTGAGTGCATAGAGGATGCCTTCCGCTACGGTACTCTTGTGCTTGCTACAACAACATATAACGGTGATGTTTTCCCCTTTATGAAGCAATTCATTGACGGACTCACCGAAAGATTCTATCAGAACAGACGCCTTGCTTTCATTGAAAACGGAAGCTGGGGTCCCATAGCAACAAGAAAGATGAAGGCTCACTTCGAAAACAGTAAGAATATCACCTTCCTCGAAAACAATGTTACTGTACGCTCGGCACTCGACGAAGCAAGCATTGCACAGATAGAGGCTCTTGCTGACGAGCTTATGTCTTGAGGTACAGGCTATGATAATATGCTTTACAGGTACGGGTAACAGCTTCTACTGTGCGGCTAAAATCTCATTTCTTACAGATGATGCACTTGAAGATGCAAATCATCTCATAAAAGATGGGAAAAATGGTGATTATACATCAAAGGAACCCTATGTTTTCGTCGCACCCACCTATAGCTGGCAGATGCCTCATATATTTACGGCATTTCTTAAAAGGTCAAGCTTTGAGGGTAATAAAAACGCTTACTTTGTTATGACCTGCGGAGACGATATCGGCAATGCGGGAAAATACAATAAGGCTTTATGCGATGAGCTCGGCTTCACATACAAGGGTACTGCGGCGGTGAAGATGCCCGAAAACTACATCGCTATGTTTGATTCACCTTCCCTCGAGGAAAGTCTGGAAATAATAAAGGCTTCAGAGAAGACCCTCGAAGAAATTTCAAGGACAATCGCCACCGGCGGTATCCTTGAGGATGAAAAGATTTCGCTTTCAGATAAGCTCAAAAGCGGTATAGTAAACAAGGCCTTTTATGCTCTTTGTGTTAAGTCAAAGGCATTCTGTGCCGACAGTAAATGTACTTCCTGCGGAAAATGCGAAAAAGAGTGTCCTACGAATGCAGTGAAGCTCGTTGACGGCAGACCCGTCTGGGGCGAGGGCTGTACTCACTGTATGGCTTGTATAAGCTACTGTCCCGTTGAGGCTATAGAGTACGGAAAAAAGAGCGTTGGTAAGAGAAGGTACACTCTTGTCGGTGATCTTAAACGGACTATCTTATAGGGAGCATAAATGCGGAATTCGGAATTGAGGGTCACTCCGTTCCGAATAATCCGCTTAAACAAGGATAAGGAAACAACCTTCGACCCGCCGGTGACGAGTAGCCGGTAGTCAGGGGAATCCCCTTCGGGAATTTGTTGGAATTTCTCTTTCGAAAAACGATACAGTAGTGTCCGATGGCTTTATTTTTACAAACATAGAAAAACAAAGAGGGTGATAAGCTTGAAAGCACCTTTGGCAGACAGAATAAGACCCTCCTCAATTGAGGATATAGTTGGGCAGAGACACCTTTTAGGTAAGGGTAAGGCCCTGAGAAATGTTATTGAATCAGAGCAGATTCCCAATCTCATATTTTACGGCCCGTCAGGTGTGGGTAAGACCACTCTTGCATCGATAATTGCAAAGAAGACCAACCGTAAGTTCCATAAGCTCAACGGTACATCTGCTTCAACTGCGGATATAAGGGCGATTGTGGGTGAGCTTGATACTCTTGCGGCTCCCGAGGGAATTTTACTTTATCTTGATGAGATTCAGTACTTCAATAAAAAGCAGCAGCAGACCCTTCTCGATTACATAGAGCGCGGGGAGATTATTCTCATCGCATCGACCACCGAAAATCCCTATTTTTATATTCACGGCGCACTGCTCAGCCGATCGACGGTGTTTGAATTCAAATCCGTTACCGCTGAGGATATAATCCCTGCCGCCCAAAGAGGCTTCAGCTTCCTTTCTGAGGAAAGAGGCGTAAAAATCGAAGCAGATGCCGATGCAGTACGTCATATTGCATTTTCCTGCGGCGGCGATGTGAGAAAGGCACTCAACAGTGTTGAGCTTTGTGTGCTCAGTACTCTTCCTGACGAAGAGGGTAAGATACATATAACAAAGGAAACTGCAGACGAGCTTACACAGAAAAGCTCGATGAAGTACGACAGAGAGGGCGACGAGCATTACGACATTCTTTCGGCCTTTCAGAAGAGCATGAGAGGCTCCGACGCCGATGCGGCTCTGCATTACCTTGCAAGACTTCTTGAGGCGGGGGATATGCCTTCTGCGGTGAGAAGACTTATGGTCTGTGCCGCTGAGGATGTGGGACTTGCCTATCCGATGATAATACCTATTGTCAAGGCGGCGGTTGATACCGCTCTTATGGTAGGTCTTCCCGAGGCGAGAATCCCTCTTGCCGATGCGGTTGTGCTTGTGTGCAACAGCCCCAAGTCAAACTCGGCGTACCTTGCCTATGATGCGGCGGTGTCGGATATAAGAAGCGGCAAGTCAGGACCTATACCCCGTCAGCTTCAGAATATGCATTATGACGGTGAGGACAACAATAACAAGGGACAGTTTTATAAGTACCCTCACGATTATCCCGACCATTATGTGAAGCAGCAATATCTGCCCGATGCGATAAAGGGCAAGAGGTATTATGTATACGGTGACAATAAAAACGAGCAGGCGGCAAAGCAGTATTGGGATAAGGTAAAAAGCGGTAAATAAGAAAAGTTCTTTGGTAACTTTCTTTCAAGAAAGTTACGGCCGTCCGCCGAGGACATAATAAAGACGTATATTATTGTATATACAGAAAAAGAGCAATCCGATGCAAATGGATTGCTCTTATCTTTTTTGCTCATTTCGTACCCTTTTTTCGTAAAGTTTTGCCGTTAGGTGGATGTGTGATTTTGCCTTTCTACGCGGGTAACACCTTTCGGATTTTTCCTGCGTTTCACCGTGTGGCTACCGGCTACTGACTACTAAAAAAAGGAACCGTGAAAACGGTTCCTTTCTGACTGATTATGCAATTACTGAAACGAATGCTGCAACTGCATCTGTGGGGCTTGTTCCGCTAAGGGGAACAATACCGATTTCGTTAAGCACGAGAAGTGCCATGTAAGCAACGTAAATGCCGAGAAGTGCAAAGCCCTGCCACTTCTTGAAGCGTCCCTGAATAATTGTGGGAACAACTGCTACTGCGCAAGCTAAAATACAAACGGGGAAGTCGAAGGAAAGGTTCATAGCTGTTACGGGGAGAGGCTTGCCGTCGATGATTGCGCAAAGGGGAAGGATAAGAGTAAGGTCGATGATGTTTGCACCGATGATGTTACCGACTGAAAGACCTGATTCCTTCTTTCTGATTGCAGTAATTGTTGTAACGAATTCGGGAAGAGAGGTGCCGAGAGCGATAACTGTGAAGCCGATGATTGCTTCACTGATGCCGAAGCCCTTTGCGATCGTCTGGCCTGAGCCTACAAGGAATTCTGCACCGAGAACGATACCTGCAGTACCGAGGATGAAGAAGAGAATCTTTGAGGGGATTTCCTTCTTTTCGTAGGAATCAATCTCATCGTTTGCTGCAGCCTTCTTGCCTTCGATAAGGTTGCTTATCATAAATACAAGGAAGATTGCCCAGAGAACGAAGGCTGACCATGTGGGAAGTGCGCCACCCATTGAAAGGAAGGTGAGAGCGATTGCTGCGCCTAAAAGAAGACCGCCCTTAAGAGAGAAACTCTTTCTTTTGATAACGCCTGCCATTGCCACGAGGGAAACGCCCATAATAAGAGTTGTGTTTGCTGTTACTGAGCCGACTGCATTACCGATTGCAAGCTGAGCAGAGCCCTGCATAGCCGCTCTTACGGAAACAAGAAGCTCGGGAAGAGTTGTTGCAAAGGAAACAACAGTTGCACCGACAACAAACTTGGGAATACCTGTTGCTTCTGCGAACCATGCTGCTGAGTCAACGAACCAGTCGCCGCCCTTGATGATAGCGATAAGACCGATAACAAAGGCAACTGCGGCAACTGCCATAAGTGCTCCGCCACTGAGGGAGCCGAAAAGTGTCATACCGAAAAATTCCATTTTTAAAATCCTCCGTTTGAATTTAATATGTTTTAAAACGCCAACCGAATAATTTTATCACAAAGCTTTAATATAAGCAAGATAAAAAGCAATAAAATTTTTATTATTTGTGATATTTAGTGCCGGCTGAAATCTGCGTGGCTCTGTAAAGCTGCTCTAAAAGCATAATACGTGCAAGCTGATGGGGAAAGGTCATTTTGCTCATTGAAATTCTGCTCTTGCTGAGAGCCTTTACCTCATCGCTCAGACCGTAGGAGCCGCCGATGATGAAAACGGCGGTGTTGATGCCTGAAACCGCAAGGGAGTCAAGCTCGGCGGAAAGCTCCTCGCTTGAGCGCTGCTTACCCTCTATACACATTGTATAAACTGCGGCCCCCTTGGGTATCTTTTCGATAATGCGCTTGCCCTCGGCGTCGATAACACTCTGTATTTCCTTGTCCGACGGGTTGTTTCCGATTCTCTCCTCGGAAAGCTCGATAATATTTATCTTGAAGGGTGAAAGTCTTTTTTCATACTCCTTTGAAGCATCACGAAGGTATTGCTCCTTAAGCTTGCCGATACATATTACAGTTAAATTTACCATATTATACCTCAGAAGCGGATGATACCGCAGTCATTTTCCTTTTTATTTACCTGAAGAAGATAGTCCCTCGACAAAACTGCTCCCGCCTCGGTAAGTGCGGCATAACTTTCCTGATAGGCAAGGTCGGGAAAGTTGTTTTCCGTACTCAGATGACCGAGGAAGAATCGTGTGGTACCTTTTCTGAGGAGCTCTGTTACGGTTTTCGCACAGTCCTCATTGGAAAGATGTCCGTCAGGTGAGAGAATACGTCTTTTCAGGTGGTAGGGATAGGGACCGTTCTGAAGCATAGCCACATCGTGGTTGGATTCGAGCATAACGAGCTGACAGCCCGTAAAGCTTGCCCTTATTTCTTCGGAAATGTGTCCTGTATCTGTTGCAACAGCCGCACACTGCCCGTCCGGAAGGGTGATACGGTAGCCGTAGCCCTCTGCTGCATCGTGAGGAATTGAAAACGGCTTAACGAAAAGGTCGCCTATTTCAACACCGTTTTTATCGATAACCTCATAGGGAAATTTTGATGTAAGCTGGCCTGTTTCTTCGAGGACGGTGATTGTCCCCTCGGAGCCGTATACGGGAATACGGAAGGTTGAGGCGAGAATACGCATACCCTTTATGTGGTCAGCGTGCTCGTGGGTTATGAAAATGCCTGCGATGGAGGCAGGGTCTATTTCTCTTGAGAGAAGAGCCTCCTTAAGCTTTTTGGTGCTTACACCCGCATCGATAAGTATGCCCGTTTTAGCAGAGCCTATGAAGGTACTGTTACCCGAGGAGGAAGAAAAAAGAGAGCAGAATCTTGCCATTGTGCTTATCCTTTCTTTTTCATTAAAAAAGGCTGTCGCTTATGCAACAGCCCTGCAAAGCTTTATATGTCAGCCTGCGTTTACATTTTGTCTGTCGTTGTCACCGAATTCCTTGCGGTACATATCTGCGCCGAGCTCTCTGAACTTCTCAACGAAGTTTTCGTAGCCTCTGTCGATATAGATAATATCCTCGATTTCGGTGGTGCCTCTTGCCATAAGACCTGCAATAATCATTGCGGCACCTGCACGA
>JAZULG010000171.1:0-28448 GCA_045603005.1 Acutalibacteraceae bacterium | reverse complement strand
TCAGCTCTGAATCTCTGCAGGTTATTGCAACGGCACCGCTATCGAGAATATCACGGATTGTCATCTGCTGAGGAAGGATAAGTCTTCCCTTCGGTGCAGCCTTGTCAATAGGAACAACGAGGATAACTCTGTCCCCTGCTTTGATTAAATCTGAAACGAGAGGCTTACTTTTCTCCGCTCCCTTTGCAAGCTTTGCGATAAGCTCCTTAAGCTCATATACATTTTCGCCCGTCAAAGCACTGACCGATATTTCATTGTCACCTTTCGGTGCTTTATTTTTCTTTATGTCTGCCTTATTTCTCGCGATGATATAGGGCAGCTTTCTTTCTTCAAAGAAGCTTAAAAGCTCTTTTTCCGCCTCTCTGAAATCCTGTTCACTGTCAGTAACGAGTACGGCGATATCAGTCTTAGAAAGAACCTCTTTTGTCTTCTTTACACGAAGCTCACCGAGACCGCCCTCATCGTCAAAACCGGGAGTGTCTATAATTACAACCGGACCTATCGGAAGAAGCTCCATAGCCTTTTTTACCGGGTCTGTTGTCGTACCCTTAACGTCGGATACTACAGATAAACTCTGCCCCGTAACTGCATTGACAAGACTTGACTTACCTGCATTTCTCAGGCCGAAAAAGCCTATATGCACTCTTTCCGAGGAAGGAGTTGAATTCAAACTCATATTAGCCTCCCTTCATCAGAAACGGAAGTCTCTGCGGTTGGAGTTTTTGATATTTTCAATATTATCAATCGCAATCGCCTTTACTTTTTCATTGGGGATTTTTTCAAGCTCCTCTTTGATAAGCTTATATCCTATTTCTCTTGTTTTATCAGAAGCATAGTCGACAAGATACTCGGTAAGAGTCATAAGCGCATTGGGATGACAGCAGTTGTGAATCTGGCCGTTTTTGCAAAGAGTCATAAAGCGATCACCCGTTCTGCCTTCACGGTAGCAAGCCGTACAGAAGGACGGAATGTGTCCGTTTTCCATAAGCCATGCAACAACCTCATCGAGAGTTCTCTGGTCTGAAACATCAAACTGCTCGGTGTCGTGAGGTCTTTCATCCTGAGTGTACCCGCCGACCGATGTTCTTGAGCCGCCGCTTACCTGAGAAATACCAAGACGCAGAAGCTTTGTTCTTGTTTCTTCACTTCCTCTTGTAGATATAATCATACCCGTATAAGGAACAGCAAGACGGATACAAGCAGTAATCTTTGCGAAGATCTCATCGGAAATTGAATTATCAAATGCTGTAGGATCGATATCATCTGCCTTCTTGATTCTGGGCACACTAATTGTATGAGGTCCTACACCGTGTACTGCTTCAAGATGCTCAGCGTGCATAATACGTCCTGCAAACTCGTACTTATAAAGCTCAAGTCCGAAAAGCACGCCAAGGCCTACGTCATCTATACCGCCCTCCATTGCTCTGTCCATAGCCTCGGTATGGTAGTCATAATCGTGCTTCGGTCCTGTGGGATGAAGCTTAAGATAGCTTTCCTTATGATATGTTTCCTGGAAAAGAATATAGGTACCTATACCTGCTTCTTTAAGCTTTCTGTAATTTTCAACTGTTGTTGCCGCAATGTTGACATTAACTCTGCGGATATCACCGTTTTTATGGTGTACGCTGTAAATTGTCTTGATGCACTCAAGAATGTACTCAATGGGATTATTTTTCGGATCCTCACCTGCTTCAATCGCTAGACGCTTGTGCCCCATATCCTGAAGTGCAATTACCTCTGCTCTTACCTCCTCCTGAGTAAGCTTCTTTCTTGCTATGTGCTTATTCTTAAGATGATAAGGGCAGTAAACACAGCCGTTTACACAGTAATTGGAAAGATATAGAGGAGCAAACATAACGATTCTGTTACCGTAAAAGGCAAGCTTGATTTCTTCTGCAATTTTATATATCTCTTCAATTTTCTCTGGGATTTCACAAGCAAGAAGCACAGAAGCCTCACGGTGTGTAAGACCTGCGCAGGTTACGCCATTTCCGTTTTTCTTGGGTCTCGCCTTCTCAAGAATTGCATCTATAAGCTCTACGTTATTTTTATTCTGCTCTGCATATTCAAGGGTCGCTCTGATTTCTTCGTCATTAATAAACTCTTCTGCTTTTAAAGATTTAGGATTATATACTGCCATAATGTTATTCCCTTCTGTTTATTGTTTCTTTATATCTCCTCTGTCGGTTACAATTTCATATCCGACAGCTTTTATACGTTTTTTTAATTCCTCAAGCTTTTCTGCCGATTCCACACCGGTATTGAGCTTGTTGTTATAAAGCATATACCTGCTTCTTGCCTCCTCGGGTGAAAGATTCGGCATTACTACATTTGCTCCTGACAAGATTCCTTTTTCTCTGCCGTTTTCACTAAGTGTACCGAGTGCCGTAGTAGAAGGAAGAAGGATGTCAGGCTTAATTATACGGATAACCGAAAGCAAAAAACAAGTGAAATCCACACTACCCGCAGGATAATCTTTGAAAGGTGTATCCTTATGCGGTATAAAAGGGCCTATTCCGCACATATCGGGTTTAAATTCTTCGATAAACTTCAAGTCCTTTGCAATAGTTTCCGTTGTCTGATAAGGTGAGCCCACCATAAATCCGCATCCGACCTGAAATCCTGTTTCTTTGAGCATTCTTAGGCACTCAAGTCTGTTTTCAAGTGTCAGATTTTCGGGATGAAGCTTACTGTAATGCTCTGCATCTGCCGTTTCGTGGCGAAGCAGATATCTGTTAGCTCCCGCATCGAAAAGCTTTTTGTAGGATTCCTCGCTTCGCTCACCCAATGACAATGTTACAGCACAGTCAGGATGGTTTTTCTTGATTTTTTCAATAATCCCGCACAAAACCTCATCGGTATAAAATCCGTCCTCACCGCCCTGAAGAACAAAGGTACGAAAGCCCAGAGCGTAGCCGTAATCGCAACAGGAAAGTATTTCCCGCTCACTGAGACGGTATCTGTCGCATTCTTTATTGCTTTTGCGTATTCCGCAGTAAAGGCAGTCGTTTTTACATATATTGCTTACTTCGATAAGCCCTCGGATGTATACCGTATTACCGTATATCTCTTTTCTGAGTCTTACCGCCTCTTCACGCAGTATTGCGGCAGTTTCTTCATTATAGCCGCAGATAAGCTCACGGTATTCTTCAAGGGTAAGGCTGTGCTCCCTTATCAGCTTTGATACTGTATTATTCATTACAAATCACACCCGAATAAGCAGTTTTTACACTGACTCCCTCAAGTCTTCCGATCCTGCCCGAAAGAGCTGAAATGGTGTTCTGAGGTGCATCAATGGCTACGCTTATTATATTTATGCACCTTTTTCTGTAAGGAATACCCATTCTACCGATGATGTATTCACCGTATTCATGAAGAAGTGAATTAAGCTCCTCAACCGTGTCGCTTTTTTCAACAATTATACTCATTACCGCAACTCTTGTTTCCATTTTACCTCCAAAAAAAATTGCCACACCCCAAAAAGGTATGGCAACAGAATAAACCTGTATTATGCTTACTAATTTAATTTCTGTCACCTTATCCTCAGAGGGAATAAATCCGTCTTTATGTCAGGTCACATATATTATATCCTATTTTTATAAAAAAATCAAGTGTCAATCATATTTCTTCACAAAGAGTAATCATTCCGCCGATATCTCTCAAGGCTTCTTTATCGGTACATTCGTAAAAGCAGCCGTGACTTGACAGAAATGCTCTGATTTTTTCAAAATCACGATGGTTTTCAACATCTCCGAAAAAGATAACCGTATCTTCTGTTATTTTGCCTGATGCTCCGCCTATAAAGCCGTAAGGATGACCGTCAAGAGAAACGTCACCCTTAGAAACAAGAAGGCTGTCAATCCCCTTTTCTAAAGCTTTACGACGGATACCTTCATCGTCGGTAATAATTGCATTTTCCCTCACAACAAGAACAGAGCATTTACAGTAGCCTTGCCTTACATTAAGCTTTTCAAAGCCTTCGGTTTCTCTCAGAAGATTTCTGTCCGCGTGGCTGAATTTTCCGAAAACGTTCTTACCGATAAATGTGAAATTCAAGCCGATATCACAAGGATATTCTCCTTCTATATCTCCTTCATTTTCAATCACCGTAGCACCGAGCTTTCTCAGCTTGTCAGCAAGTAAAAACTGATTTTTTTCAATTATAATCTGCTTGCCGCCAATATGAATTGCCGCCATATCAGCGTGGGTGCTTACAGACGGGTCGATATAACCGTTCGGTGCATTTCTGATTACGCTGATACCATTGCGTTCAAAGTAAGACAATATTTTTTCATCTTCAGTTCCGCAGATAACAGTAGTTACCTTTCCCTTGGGAAGATTAGGCTTTTCAATGAATTTCATCATAACACAAGAGCCTCAAATGCCTCACGGATAGTTCTTACGCCGACAATTTCAATATCACTTTTAAGTGAAGCAGATATATTTTTAAGGTTGCTCTTCGGAATAATACATTTATTGAAGCCAAGTCGGGAAGCCTCCTTGATTCTCTGCTCACAATGAGATACGCCTCTTATTTCACCCGCAAGACCAATTTCGCCGAAGGCAAGTACATCATCACGAAGAGCGTAATCCTTAAGGGAAGATACAAGAGCCATTGCGATGGTAAGATCGAGAGCGGGCTCATCAAGCTTCATACCGCCGACAATGTTTATATATGCATCACAGTTGTTAAAGTAGTAACCGCCGCGTTTTTCAAGTACGGCAATAAGCATATTGAGTCGATTAAAATCAAAACCGTTGGATATTCTTCTCGGATTTCCGAAGTTTGTTGTGCAGACAAGACCCTGAATCTCAGCAAGAAGCGGTCTTGTACCCTCCATAACGCAGGCAACACAGCTGCCGGGAGTGTTTTTAGGTCTGCCTGAAATAAGCATTTCAGAGGGATTTTTTACCTCTTTAAGTCCGCAATCATACATTTCAAAAACACCGATTTCATTTGTTGAACCGAAACGGTTTTTCACTGCGCGGAGTATTCTGAAGGAAAGATTTCTTTCGCCTTCAAAATAAAGAACCGCATCAACGATGTGCTCAAGCACCTTAGGACCTGCAATATTACCATCCTTATTGACATGACCGACCATAATTATGGGAATTGAAAGGCTTTTTGCAGTACGCATAAACAGATTAGAGCTTTCACGCACCTGAGTTACACAACCCGGTGAGGAATTAAGCTCTGTGAAATTCATAGTCTGTATAGAGTCTATAATAACAAGCTCCGGAGTTGTCGCCTTTATATGCTCACATATTGCCTGAGTATCTGTTTCGCAAAGAACCGAGAGATTCTCGGAGCTGACCTTAAGTCGGTCTGCGCGAAGCTTTATCTGACTGTAGGATTCTTCACCTGAAACATATAAAATTTTCAGAGTCTTTCCAAGCTGCTGACAAATCTGTAAAAGTATTGTTGATTTACCTATTCCCGGGTCGCCGCTGAGAAGAACAAGTGAGCCTTTGACTATTCCCCCGCCCAAAACACGGTCAAGCTCCTTCATTCCCGTTTTATAACGAAGCTCGTTATCAGGCTTAATATCTGAAAGTGTATAGGAAGTAACGCTCCTTGCTCCGCCGCTTAAAACACTCTTACTCTTAGAAGCGGAAACAACCTCTCTGATTTCCTCCTGAAGCGTTGACCACTCAAGACACTCGGGACATTTGCCGAGCCATTTTGATGTTTCATAACCGCAATTTGAACACACATATACGGATTTTGACTTCTGCGCCATTATATTTCCTCCTGAAGATAAAGACAGTATTTATTTATACCGTCTGCTATTGCTAAAGCTGTTTTTTTCTGATATTGATCATCTTTAAGTAAAAGAGCCTCCGATGGGTTTGACAAAAAACCGCACTCAACCATCACCGCAGGTATTCCGATTCTGTCCAGCAGAAAAATATCACTGCCGCTCTTTTTTATTTTTCTTTTATTATCCGGCTGAATAAGACTGACTATACTTTCCTGTATACTCTCAGCAAGCCGCTTACTGTTTTCGTTATTCGGAGAATAAAAGACCTGTGCACCGCTGTATTTACTCTGAGTAAAATAATTTTGGTGAATGCTGATAAAAATTGCATCGGGAAAGGAATTGGCAATTTCAAGCCGGTTATTAAGATCCGACACCTTCCTGCCTCGTACCGTATCAGGATTTCCTGAATATATAAGCTTATCCTCGCTCCGTATCATAACGGTGTTATAACCCATAAGCCGCAGTAAACTCTCAAGCTTCATACTTATCTTCAGGTTTATATCCTTTTCAAGAGTACCGTCGGAAGACTGAGTTCCTCCATCCTCACCCCCATGCCCCGCATCAATTATAACAGTAACGACTTCGCTTTCTTCTGATACATTGCCTACTGCCATAGTGCTCGCTGTACCACTGCCCGAAAAGATAAGAAGTACCGATGCAAATCCTAAAAGAAAGGCGAGAAAACAAATAATCATGCTTTTGAATCTGAAGGTCAGATAAACTGTCTTTTTCATAGAATCACCCATAAAATATTATGATTTTTACAGGCTTCATATAACATAAATATTAACACACTTATATTCTTTTGTAAATACATGCATTGGACTAAGTACGATATTTCGTACTGAAAAAAAGCGCTCTCGTATCCTTTTCGGACCGAAAGCACTTTTTTCAGTTAATATTATTCTTTTTCTGAGAGTTCCTCTCTCTTTTCCCTATTAGCGGTTACAATTGCGGTAACCTCGTCCATAAATGAGCCATGAAGTTTGAACTTTGTTGAAAAAATGATAAGTGAAAGGAAGAAGAGCACTGCAGGAATTGCGCAGAGCATAAGAGTGATTGCAAGCTTTGCACTTTCGGGATTACCGCTGTGAAGCTCACCGTCATAGTTAGAAATACCGAGTGATGCAAAGAGGATAATCGTCTGTACTGTGTAGGCCATTTTCTGAAGAAAGCCCTTCATTGAGAATGTTATCGACTCTGCTCTGAAGCCCATCTTTACTTCACCGTAGTCAACAACGTCAGCAAGGAAGATGGTCTGTGCAATAAACATTGATGACATACCTACTGAGCATACAAAGTAGAAGATATTCATAACCATAAGCATATTTGTGAATGCACCGACGGTAATACCTACGTATCCGAGACCTGCAAGAATAAGAGAGGTCTGATAAGCCTTACGCTTTGACATATACTTTGTAAGCACAGGAAGGAGAAGAAGACCGACTACCGAGCCTGCCGCCTGGAAAAGATTGAATACAGACTGCTTTTCAGCATCTCCTACAACAACATCAAAATAGTATGCTGCTACACCTGAGGTGAGGTACCAGCCTGCATTTGATACCATCGCAAAAATCATAAACACGATAAGCTGATCGTTTGCTTTGATAATCTTAAGCGCCTTACTGAAAGAGAACTTTTCGGGAGCCTTGGTTGAAATTCTTTCCTTGGTAGTGAAAACCGAAAGGCTTGAAAATACTACAAGACATACTGCACATAC
The DNA here is from genome assembly GCA_045603005.1 of Acutalibacteraceae bacterium. Lineage (GTDB taxonomy): Bacteria > Bacillota > Clostridia > Oscillospirales > Acutalibacteraceae > UBA6857. The sequence continues at coordinate 20,966 of JAZULG010000171.1, read as the reverse complement.
AATTGCACAGGTACGGAAGCTGTTTGCATCGAAAACCTTTTCACCGTTTTCGTCAAAGGTTGAGCTGACAGCAGCCATAACAATAGGTGCACCTATCGAGACAATACCCTGACCGAGACCCGAGAACATTCTTGCAAGGGTTGAAATGAGGTTTCTTTCCTTGGGATCACTTGTAAAAGAAGGTACCATTGACCAGTAAGGAATATCTGCAAGTGTATTGGACATACCCCAACCGACATACATAACTGCAATGTATACCATAAGAGCAGTACCGCTCAGATCAAATACATTCCAGAAAAGGAAAACAAGTACGATAGCGTTAAGAATTGAGCCTCTGAGAATCCAGGGGCGGTACTTACCCATTTTTGTGCGGGTATTATCAACGATTGTACCCATCATAGGGTCATTGATACCGTCCCAGAGTCTTGCGATAGGTGTAAGAATAAGAAGGAAGTTAGGGCTCAGCTTGAGAACGTCGGTAAGATACTTTGCAAGATAGGAATAGAACATTCCGTAGCTCAGGTCAAGACCAATTGCACCTACACCGTAGCCAAGCTTACTTTTAATAAATTTAATAGTTTCCATTATGTTCTCCTTTCGAATCACATCAGATTTTTAAGTATATCCTTTATATCGGTTCCGGAAATAAAAATGTTATCCGTTTCCGAACAAATTCCGTAAATATATTTTTCTTTTATAAAGCACCGGAAATTAAGATTATAGGCGAAAAAGCTGTCAAGGGAAAGAAATTCTGCAAAGCTGTAACGGTCAAGTCCGCCGGAAACTCCGTCACCGCTATGCTTCAGTATTGCTTCCTTGAGCACCCACAGCTTAATAAACTGCTCATCCTTTTCGGTGCTGACGGACAAAGCTGAATTTTCTTCCGCACTGAAAAATCGCTTTGTTACCTTTTCGTTGAAGGGTCTGATGTCCTGCACATCGCAGCCTGTCTCGGCATCGGACACAGCACAGATGACCCTTTTAAGACAATGGCTGAAATTGAAGTGAAGCTCACTGCCGACAATATAAGGCTTGCCGTTTTCAGCAGTGGCAAGAGTGAAATCTTTCACTGAAAAATATTTCTGCAGAATATATTTAAGCAGCACCCTACCGCAAAGGGATTCACCCTTCATTTTATTGTAATCATCAACGTGTGGCGAAACCAGCTTTTCAAAAGCCTTAAGCTCATCCTCGCTGACTGAGGAAAAATCACAGTATACGGCAACAGTCTGTTTATCAGCCATTTTTCTGTATTCTGTAAGCGATAAGCGTGTTTCTCATAAGCACGGCAATAGTCATCGGTCCGCATCCGCCCGGTACAGGAGTGATATATGACGCCTTTTCTTTTACAATTTCAAAATCAACGTCACCGCAGAGCTTTCCGTTTTCGTCACGGTTTATGCCTACGTCAACAACAACCGCACCTTCACTCACCATATCCGCAGTAACAAACTTAGGTCTGCCCACCGCCGCAACAATAACATCGGCGTTTCTTGTAAAGGATGCAAGATCCTTGGTTTTTGAATGACAAACCGTAACGGTTGCGCTCTTTTCAAGAAGAAGTGAAGCCATAGGCTTTCCGACTATATTGCTTCTGCCGATAATAACGCAGTTTTTACCGCAGACGTCAATTCCGTAATAATCGAGAAGAAGCATAACACCCTTCGGTGTGCAGGCAGAAAAGTCATACTCACCAAGCCACATTTTACCGACATTTTCAGCTCTGAAGCAGTCAACATCCTTTTCTGAAGCTATTGCATCAATAACCTTTTTCTCATCAATGTGCTTCGGAAGCGGAAGCTGACAGAGAATACCGTTGATTTCTCTGTTTTCGTTAAGCTCCTTTATGAGAGAGAGAAGCTCTTCTTCCTTTGTATCTTCAGGCAAAGCGTATTCGTAAGAAATAATACCCGTTGCTTCACAAGCCTTCTTCTTATTATTTACATAGACTCTCGAAGCAGGGTTATCTCCTACGATTATTACTGCAAGGGCCACATTTTCTCCCTTTTCTTTAAGAGCTGCCACCTCATCCTTTACCTGATTTTTTATAAAAGCGGAAACTTCTTTTCCGTCTATGAGCTTATACATCGTCTTCATCCTCTCCGTTTTCAGATTTTTCCGAGTTGTCCTCTGCATCAGCCTTTGCTTCCTCTTTTTTCTGCTTTTTAAGAGCTTTCTTCTCTTCCTTCTTTTTCTGTGCAGCAAGCTCCTTTTCCGTAAGTGGAGGGAAATAATCCACGCCCTCAATGGGCTTGGGATGCTTGGTAAACTTAATAAGAAGCGCTACAAGAAGCACACCGCAGACTGCTACAATCACCATTGAAAGCACCTGAGAAACTCTAAGATTTGTTCCGTTTATGTAAAGGCTGTCAGAGCGCAGGCCCTCGACGATTGTTCTTTCAAGTCCGTACCATACTCCGTAGGTAAGGAAAAGCTGGCCGCTGAATTTACGGTACTTTTTCATAATTATATAAAGAACAAAGAAGCCAAGAATACACCACACGGATTCATAGAAGAAGGTAGGATGCACATACAGGTTATTTTCTACGACATATTCCTTAACATTTTCTACATTTTCAAGTCCGTACATCGGTCTTATTTCGGGACGTGATATGTATTCAATTACCTTATCACTCATCATACCCCAGTTGCCTCCGGTAAATCCGCCGAAGGCCTCCTGATTGGCGTAGTTACCCCATCTGCCGATACCCTGACCGATGAGAAGGCTCATACCGACCATATCGAGAAGGTTGTAGAAATTCAGCTTTCTGACCTTACATACGATCCACGCCGCCGCAATACCTCCGATAATACCGCCGTATATTGCAAGTCCGCCCTCCCAGATTTTAGGTATCTCCATAAGATTCTGTGAGTAATAGTCCCACTTGAAGGCAACAAAATAAAGCCTTGCACAGATTATGGCACTTATAGTACCGTAAATCAGCACATCTATCATTTTATCAAGATTGATTTTCCATTTGTAAGCGGTCCTGCCTCCGAAAAGTACGGCAAGAGTAAAGCCGAAGGCTATTATAGCACCGTACCATTTTACAGTAATAAAGCCTAAATCAAGGTCACTGTTTACGGTAAATTCCTTTGCTATTCCCGCAAACCTAACTAAAACACTGCTGTCCATAACGTTCCTCCTTTTACCATGTCATCTGTGTCAGTGCTATCATAAAAGGCATTGTAAGCACCGATATAAAGCTGACAAGTGCAACTGTTTTTGAAGCAAGAGATGCATCTCTGCCGTATTTTGAGGCAAACATAAAGGTGTTGTTTGCCGACGGTACACAAGCGGTGATTATTACCGCAGTAAGAAGTACTCCCCTTATACCGCAAAGGTAATAGGTTCCCATACATATAAGAGGAAGAAGAATCAGCTTGAGAAAAGCCGTAAGATATATCTTCTTATCAAAAATCATACTCTTAAGGTCAGTATGAGCAAGATAACAGCCGAAAATAAGCATCGCAAGAGGACTATTAAGATTTGCAAGCATACCGATGGGCTGACTGAAAACAACAGGTACGTTGATTTTCAAAAGAAAAATCGGCAATCCTATCGCAAGAGATATAAGGCCCGGATTGGTAAGAAGGCTTTTGAAATTGAATTTCAGCTTTTCCTTGCTCATAACCGACGCACCGTGTATAAAATTGATAATATTGTAAACTACCACTCCGTTAGTGCAATAAAACACGCCCTCAGGTCCGAGCACCGCCTGAGCAAGAGGCAAAGCCATAAAGCCTACATTACCGTAAATCGATGCAAATTTATATATTGCATTGTTCTCGTGCTTGCTCTTTCTGAAGAATGGCAGGTTAATTACTATTCCTATAAGATGTGTTGCAGTTGCAACCGCGAAGGATATGAAAAACTTCTTTACCGTGTCCTCATTCATCTCAATTTTTATGAAGGAATTTATGAGAGTGCAGGGTACGATAATGTAAAGAAGAAAATTTACCGTTGCTCTCGCAGTTTTTTCGGTGTAAATCCCCTTTTTATCGCATATGTAGCCCACAAAAACCATTACGTAAAGAATTGACACCTGCGTAGCCGCTGAAACAAGATATTTAATAAACAAATATTACACTTCCTCGTTCACTCTGCTTTTTTTGAGCATTTCAGATATAAGCACCACTACAAAAACCGCAAACGCTAAATCCTGTGTATTTGCAAGTAAGGAGGGATTGAGCACTTCACTGCCCTTTATAACAGAAACTGCTCCTCTTGAAATAAACAGAGTTGAAGCAATCAGCGCGGCGGAATATCCGAAGCCGCAGAGTCTCCACGAAAAACCGGTTGAATTTACCCCTGAGTTCACCTGAGCAAAGGACATAAAAAACATTGCCGTAAATGAAAGCATAACAAGCTCAAGGAAAAGGTCGGAAATCTCAAGAAAGCTTATCTGAGTAATAAATCTGCCTACAAGACGTACCGATGCCCAGCCTGCGGGAGCAAGAGCCAGTATCTTGAATTTAGAGGCTACAGCTGTACCCTTTCTCATATCAAAAGCAAAGATCACCATATAAATCATGGAGAAAAATGCAAATATACCCTGAAGAGTACCCGTAAGAAGGCCCGATGCCATCAACCCCTTAAAGCCATCCTGAGAGCCTGATGCGGTAAGAGTATCTGCACCGCCGAAAACACTGTCGAACCAGTCGACAAGGAACTGAAGTGCAAACAGAAATGCAAAAATTACTGCACTTTTCGACTTCATACCTATAGGATTAAGCTCTGCAGTATCCTTGCTGAGATATGAGACAACACAGAAAGCAAGGCAACCGCCAAAAAGAAGAACGTAAAGCAATATCATAAGCCACTGAGGACCAACATTGAAGCCTGTGACAGGCTCGATGCAGGTAAACATCTGATAGGTTCTCAAGGCTATGCAAACAACACTGAGAGCAGCAAACACACGCCCCAGAATTCTGACCTTAAGTGACGAAATTGAGTTTTTGATTTTCATTACTTATTCCTCCGGATAAATTCTCTGATCAGAGGGGATATATTCCTCAAGAGAGTTATAATTTTCGATACGCTCATCCATAGGAACGTACTTTTTGGGAAGAGCAATATTTTTGTATGCAGGTCTTATTATCTTACCGCCGGTAAGAAGCTCCTCAAGTCTGTGTGCCGCCCATCCCGCTACTCTTGCGGTAGCAAAAAGAGGAGTAAACAGATCCTCGGGGATACCAAGCATTTTATATATAAAGCCCGAATAAAGGTCAACATTGGCACACATAACCTTGTTTTTACCCTTAACTCTTCTGAAAGCCTCGGGAGTAAGCTTCTCAATCGAATTTATAAGCTCAAAATCAGCTTCGTAACCGTTTTTATAAGCAAATTCCTTTGCTTTTTTCTTAAGTATAACCGCTCTCGGATCAGATAAGGTATAAACCGCATGTCCCATACCGTAAACCAGTCCCGAACCGTCATTTGCTTCTTTTCTGATGATTTTTTCAAGATAAGCAAGAAGCTGCTCCCTGTCGGCAGGGTTTTCTACATTCTGTTTAATATCTTCAATCATCTTTGCAACCTTAATATTTGCTCCGCCGTGACGTGAGCCCTTCAATGAACCGATTGATGCGGCAAAGGCTGAATATGTGTCTGTACCGCTTGAGGTGAGTACTCTGTTTGTGAAGGTGGAATTGTTACCGCCGCCGTGCTCAGCGTGAAGGATGAGGCAAATATCAAGAAGCTTTGCTTCCTCGTCCGTATATTGCTTATTTGACCTTATTGAACGAAGAATTGTCTCAGCGGTGGAAAGCTCCTTCTTTTCAGGATGGAAATACATACTCTTTCCATAGTATTTCATACGCTTCACCTGATAGGCATAGCTGATGATAACGGGAATCTGTGCAATAATCTGAACAGACTGACGAAGCACGTTTTCAACAGAAATGTCATCGGGATTCTCGTCAAAGGAATAGGAAACAAGAATACATCTTGCAAGCTTATTCATAATATCAAAGGATGCATTTGTCATAAGAACATCCTCGATATAGGTTTTGGGAAGCTGTCTGCAGTCACTTAATGTTTCCTTGAAAAGAGCAAGCTGCTCCTTGGCGGGAAGCGAACCGAAAAGAAGCAGATATACAACTTCCTCATAGCCGAAACGGTTTTCTCTTTCGCAGGCTTCTATTATGTCCTTTACATTTATTCCTCTGTATTTAAGAACACCATGCTTCGGTACTCTTTCACCGTCTTCAATATAATAACCGTCAACGGAGCAGATGTTTGTAAGACCTGCCATAACACCCGTACCGTCGGGATTTCTGAGGCCTCTCTTAACACCGTACTTCCAGAAATCATCCATATCTATCTTGCTTTTTTTCTGAATTTTCTGACTCATTACCTCAAGAAGCTCAGGAGAAATCGGATTGTATTTATCATTCATAGTCATACCTCCGTATATAAAAACATATAATTATCCATATTAAAGCATTTCATTATATTTTATAACATTGAATCGGTATTGTCAAGAGAGGTCAGTCAATATGAAAAACTATTTGCTCAGCTCATTATTTATCGTCTTTCTCATCGCCTTTGCACCCTTCCTTATGCTAATTTCCATCGATCCGCCTTCAGAGGATAACACACAAACGCTGTTACCCTACACGCCTCTCAACACAGTAAGGGTGCTGCTCACATCCTCAAACAGAATCATTGAAACAGATATCACAGAATACCTCATCGGTGCAGTAGCAAGTGAGATGCCTGCCTCCTTCAGCGATGAGGCTCTAAAAGCTCAGGCTGTTGCAAGCTACACCTATTTCAAGTGGATATTGACAAATTCCGATAATGCCCCCGAAGCACTTTGGGATATATCCGATGACAGCGGTACACATCAGGGATTTCTGACAAAAGAGCTTATGAAGGAGAGTTGGGGTGGAAAATTTGATACATATTACGGTAAAATAAAAAAAGCGGTTGAAAGCGTTGAAAAGGAATACCTTGCATACGAAAACGAGCCGATATTAGCCGCCTTTCACGGAATTTCATCAGGGATGACATCGGACAGTAAGGATGTATGGGGCAACGCCCTGCCCTACCTCGTAAGCGTGGATGCACCCGGAGATAAGCTCAGCGCTGACCTTGTCAGTGTGAACACCTTTACCTACGATGAGCTTTATACCCTCATCGGAAGCCTTGAAGGAGTATCCGTTGAGGGTATCGATAAGAAAAACCTCATAAGGATTATTTCAGCTTCCAAAAGCGGCTACGTTACAAAGGTAGCCGTCGGAAACGGCACACTCAGCGGCACTGAGCTGAAAGCTCTTCTTTCACTTAAAAGTCCTAACTTCACTGTAAAAGCAACAGAAAGTAAAATAGAGTTCACCGTATACGGAAAAGGTCACGGCCTCGGTATGAGTCAGTACAGTGCCGATTTTATGGCGAGACAAGGCTACTCCTACAGTGAGATTCTTGATCATTTTTACCCCGGTACAGAATTGTTGAAGGATTGATATTTACAAAGCAGCTTTTTATCTGTATAATAGCATAAGATGTTGAAAAAGGAGGGGTATTATGTTTGTCCGCGTAAACAGTATCGGTCTTTTCGGAATGAAAAGCTTCGGTGTAGGCGTTGAAGCATCAATCGAAAACGGTTTTCCCCGTATGGATATTGTTGGACTACCTGACGCCGCAGTAAACGAATCCAAGGACAGAGTAAGGTCTGCAATAAAGAATAACGGGTTTAAATACAGCGAAAAAAGAATAACCGTAAACCTTACTCCCGCTGATATCAGAAAGGAAGGGCCCGTATATGACCTTCCCATATTTATTGCGCTTCTTATCGCCTCGGGACAGCTTCAGTGCAGCATAGAAAAATCCGCCTTCATAGGCGAGCTTTCTCTCAGCGGCAAGGTCCGCAATCTTAAAGGTACTCTGTCAATGGTTATAAAAGCCAAGGCTCTCGGCTGCCAGGAAATCTTTGTTCCTGCAGGTAATTCCTGCGAATGCTGTGTAGTCAACGGTATTGATATTTATCCCGTACAGAGTGTAAAGCAGCTTGTTGACCATCTGAAGGGAATAAAGAAAATCAGAAAGCTGTCAAAGGAGCTTTACTCCGAATATACACGTCCTATAGAATACACACCGGATTTCAGCGATGTAAAGGGACAGTATCAGCCGAAGAGAGCACTCGAAATTGCAGCAGCAGGCGGTCATAACGTGCTTATGATAGGTCCTCCGGGCTCGGGAAAAAGTATGCTTGCAAAAAGAATTCCCTCAATACTTCCCGATATGACCTTTGAAGAAAGCCTCGCAGTTACGGAAATACACTCCATAGCAGGCTTTCTGCCCGATAACGTTTCTCTTATCAAATCAAGGCCCTTCCGCTCTCCCCATCATACGATTTCAACTGCCGGTCTTTCGGGTGGCGGACGTATCCCTGCTCCCGGAGAGGTAAGCCTTGCACACCACGGTGTTCTCTTTCTTGATGAGCTTCCCGAATTTCAGAAAAACACTATGGAGGCTCTGCGCCAGCCTATCGAGGACGGAAAAATCACCATCTCAAGAGTGTCAGGCTCTCTTACTTACCCGTGTGAGGTAATGCTCGTCTGCGCTATGAATCCCTGCCCTTGCGGATATTACGGTCACCCGACAAGAAAGTGCAGCTGTCCTTCGGGAAGTGCCGCAAAATATCTTTCAAAGGTAAGCGGCCCCCTCCTTGACAGACTTGATATACATATCGAGGTTCCTCAGGTTAATTTTGAAAAGCTTTCCGATGACAGACCTGCCGAATCCTCTGCAGAGATAAAAAAGAGGGTCAACAAAGCAAGGCGCATACAGAATGAGCGCTTCAAGGGTACTTCAGTTACCTGCAATGCGAAAATGACACCTGATATGACAAGAAAATATTGCGCTCTTGACGACAAGTGCAAGGCAGTGCTTGAAAAATGCTTCACCGCTCTCGATCTTTCAGCAAGAGCCTACGATAAAATTCTCAGAATTTCAAGAACAATCGCTGACCTTGACGGAAGCGAAAGCATACAGCTTGAGCATATTACCGAGGCAATACAATACAGAAACCTTGACAGAAAATTCTGGGGTACAAATTAAACAAAAAAGATGTATTCAGGCATAAAACCTGACTACATCTTTTTTATTCACATTTTCACGGTTACGGTTTTATAGCTTTTTGCCCAAAGGTATTTACTTCCTGTGTAGACATAGGGTCTTACTGCATATTTATAGGTTTTACCCTTTTCGAGGTTGTCAAGGGTTACCTTCAGATTCTTTGTTGCTTTCACTGCAGTTTCCCACTTTTTGGTGCTGTAATTATAGATATAAACTCTGTAACCCGTTTCTCCTCCCGTCTTTTTCCAGCTTAAAGTAACACTGCCGTCACTGACGGTTGTATTGACCTTAGTCGGCTCAACGGGAATTGTATACACACTGCTGCTCGTGTATACGGTTGACCAGGTGGTTATGTTGCCGGATTTTATATAGCTCTTAACTGCGAAGGTATATTTTGTGGCAGGCTTAAGACCCGTTACGGTGTATTTATTTGAAGTAGTGGTTTTAAGCGCCTTCCACGCACTTCCGTCCTTCAGATAAACTCTGTAGCCCGTTGCTCCGTCAACTGCCTTCCAGCTTAAGCTTACACTATTTTCAGCCGCTTCGCCTTTGAGCCTGCTCACCTTCTGCGGTGCAGTAAGAACGGTTACTCTCATCATTTCGGAAACCGCTGACCAGACTACCTTGCCCGAGCTTTTTTTATAATATCTTACGGAAAAAACATAGCTTTCACCGCTACGCAGAGAGTTAATGCTGACTGATCTTTCCTTTGTGCTGCTTATCAGCGTTTCCCACTTACCTGTCTGCTTGTTCAACGCGTACACTCTGTAGCCGTAGGCATTCTTTATTTTATCCCACTTAAGAGTAAGTCCGCTGTCAGTTATATTCTCGGCTCTGACCTGCTTATCCGATGAGGAAAGAGTACTTACGGTTTTTGAAGAATACGTGGGTGCATATACTGTTTTCTTATCCTTGGCAAAGGCTTTGACGGCATAGCTGTAGCTCTTACCCGCCGAGAGATTCGTAAGCTTATAGGTAGTCACAGACGTACTGTTTACAAGTATTTCCCACTTACCGGTTGTCTTATTGCGGACATATATACGGTAACCCGTTGCGCCCTTGACCTTACCCCATGTAAGTGTTATCGAATCACTTGTTGCAGTAGAAGTTATGTATGAAGGTTTTGAAAGCTTAAGCCTTGTATTCTCCTCTTCGTAGGAATTGGTTTTACTGCAGAAGTCACACTCAGAAACAAATCTTTTGTTGTTAAGATATGTTGCAGGCTCCTCACGGTAAACAGAGAAGCTGTGTCCCGTCGCAGTGCCTTTTGCGGTAACACTGCTGTAATTACCGCAGCCGTTGTCACAGTGTGCGGTCATTGTGCCGTCCTTTGTGCAGGTGGCATTGTTATCGTATGTAAAATATGAGTATGAGTGTCCGAGCTTTGTACCGACATCTGCAATTGTGTCGGTGGTACCACACCCGTATTCGCAGTAGGCCGTACGGGTACCGTCCTCAGTGCAGGTTGCATTGTTATCAGACTCGTATTCAATAAACTGATGGCTTTCCTTTATCGCCGTACCGGTCACGGTAACAGTTTTATTTTCCGAAGCGCCGACACTTGTCAGTGTAAGTCCTTCGCCGTAGCCGATATCGAAGGTAAGATCATAAAAAGCATAGTTCATAACGTCACTGTCAGAAAGCTTATAGTTCACCGACTTTGACTCATAAACCGGATATACAACGGGTACGATAAGAGTTGCGGCCCTCGCCTCATTTTTTGCTTCAATCGTATCAACCTGACGGTATCCGGTCCAATCGTAAAAGGTTACTGTTATGGGTGTATCGGGCTTTTCGGCTCTGCCGTGAGTATAGGCGGCATTAACCGCGCTTTCAAAGCCGATTTCGTTGTACCCTATCTGATTATAATGAATATTATCGTGTACAGCCTCGGGAGTAGACGGAGTATACCAATCTTCTCTCTGCTGAACCTGAATGGGGTAAGTCACACGGCCGTCTGGATATCTGCTTTCAAAATACGCCTTTACTCCGTTAGTGGAATCGGGCATATAAACCCAGAAATCACCGATATTGCATACAAGATTCACATTATTACCGGGCGTATTACAGAGATAATACTGAGCAACCCTCTGACCTCTCATTTCAAGATCGAGGAAGCTTGTATAAAAACGGCTTGCGGCAACATCCGTATATTTTCCCCTTCTGTATCCCCTTCTGTCCTCCTTGCCGGCTCTCGGCATAATTATATCACAGAACTCGAAGGTCTCCTCCTTGCCGTCGCAGTCAATGTCAAAGGCAAGGTCCTGCATAAATCCGTTATGCATTGACATAAAGGAAGTATAATACTTTTCGGCAGTTGAGGCATCGTCTGAGCAGCCCTGAAGCCAAAAATATCCGTAATTTTTAAGTTCAAAATGACCTGCGGCTATCTCAGACTGCATTACCTTCTGTGCGGCAGAAAACAAAGCAACTGCCTGCTCATATTCATATGCACCCTTAACCCAACGGGAAATCGCTGAATTACCCTGAGCGGCGTTTATCACCCAAACCTTATCCCCCGTAATCTCGTTCCATTTATAAGCAAGAGCCGCATCAAGACCTGCCTTGCCATTACCAGCCTCGGAGAGTGAGTTAACCGGATTAAGGGAAAGATATATACTGTTTCCGCAGGTATTTTTAGTTGAATACTCCCCTTCGAGGGCTGACGGTACAAACTGAGCTGCGTTATTTTTTGTAAGATATGCAGGCACACCGTAGGTTGAATAAACCTGTCCGTTTTCGCAGGCAACGGACTGTGTTGCATCTCCCTCCGCGCCCATCATATTGCTCTGACCGATAAGAAGAAACATAGAAACAGGTGCTTTTTCAACCTTAATTCTGTATGTAACCTCTTCTTCGTCTATCACAAATTTAACGGTACCTTCACCGATACCTGCCGCACAGATAACACCGTTTTCCGCTTTAAGTACGGCATCGTCCGGAGTGCCCTCTTCGACACCGTAGCCAACCTTGAAGGATGTCGGTTTACCTGCATCAATAATTTCAAAGCTGCTGCAGTTTTCAGGCAGATAACGGTCTGCATATTTCAAACTGATAACCTTTTCTTCAGCTGCGAGAGTGGCCGGAAAAGCTCCGAGCAAAGATGTCGCAGGGAATATTGAGGTAAGAATTATTAAAATTGTCAGCAGACTGACAAAAAGTCTTTTAGTTCCCTTCAGATTTATCATTCCTTTATATAAAAATCGCATTATATTATACTAAAATTAATCTGACTTTTCAACAAAACTCTTTATAAAACAGATAATTTAATAAAAATTTAACCTACGTATGTATCTGTAGCGATGAATTTATTTCCAATTGATAAACAAATAATAACAAAGTGTTACATTTGTTGACACTTTTTTTACTCTATGATACAATTTATAAAAATCAGGAATTGGAGTGAATGCAGTGACAAAGTTTTCGTGGATGAAAATTGATACAGCATCAATTATGTTCACTTGTCTCAGCTCAAAAACATGGGGAAGATCCTTCCGTGTTTCAGCGAACCTTTTAACGGGTGATATTGATCCCATTCTTCTTGAAAAAGCGGTCAGCGACCTTATCCCCCGCTTTCCCAGTATCTACAGCTGTCTGAGAAAAGGATTCTTCTGGAATTATCAGCAGTGCGTTACTGCATTGCCCGAAATAAGAGAGGAGCATTCAAAAATTCTCCTTCCCATTACATACCGCAACGACGGCAGACCTGATTTCAGAGTGCTCTATTACCAAAACAGAATTTCACTTGAAACAGCACATCATATATCTGACGGCAAGGGCATCGGCACCTATTTTACGGCGCTGCTCGAAAGATATGTAGAGCTTTGCGAAAATCCTCAATCCGAATACAGCTTTGAAAAGGTTGAAAGTAATGAAAATGCCTTTGCTAAATACTATGTCAAGGGCGGCGAAAAAGCTGTGGATTCATCCGTGAAGGCTTATCAGCTTGACGGCGAAATTGAGTCTGGCTTTCTTCAGCTTATTTTCTTTTATACTCCTATCGACCAGCTCCTTTCAAAGGCAAAGGAAAAGTCAATGACTATAACCGAATATGTTGCTGCGGCACTTATTCTCGGCACAATACGCAGAGCAGAAAATCCGATTGATCTTCCGATATCAATTGCTATTCCCGTTAATCTGAGAAGATTTTTCCCGACGGAAAGCGTACGTAATTTTACAATTCAGACAGATATCTCCTTTAATCCCCAAGGAAGAACAGACTACACCTTTGACGACATATGCAACGCCATACGCGGTCAGCTCAAGGAAAAAATTACAAAGCAGGAGCTTCAGAAATCCCTTAACAGATACGGCTCGCTGACAACTAATCCCGTTCTCAGGGTTGTACCCAACTTTATCAAGCAGCCCGTAATGCGCAAAATGCAGCATAAATCGCACGCCGCAAACACAACAATTCTCACAAATACCGGTGAGGCGGATTCAAGCGAAAAGCTTGCAGGAAAGCTCGAGCGCATTGAAGGAGTCAACGGTGACACAAGCGGATACGGACTTATCAGCACCTGCTCAGCATTAAGCTACAACGGTCTTTTCACAATGTGCTTTTCTGTATGCAGCCACGATACAAGCTGGCCTATGCACTGTGTAAGAGTACTGTCTGAACAGGGTGTCGATATAAGAATAGAAAGTACACACGGAAACGGAGTCAGAAAAGATGAGATGTGAAAAATGCAACGTTGATTTACCTGAAAGCTACACACGCTGTCCTCTTTGCGGCAGTGAGCCGTCAGACATTGAGGCAAGAATTAAGAATAAAACGGCAGTACCCTATTCCGATAAGCCATGTGTGAATGCTGAAGTAAAGAAAAAGGAAAAAACTCCTTTTACAACAGAAAAAATTAAAGCCTATTTCAATTTATAAAAAACAAAAGAAGTCGCAGTTTAGTTGGCGGCTTCTTTTTTCTTAACGCTTCTCACCCTCTTAGGGTTCAAGTCCCTCGTATGCTTTTTTGTAGATAAAAAAACAACTCAGCAGCCTTCTGGCTACTGAGTTATGGTACGAGTGTTCATAAGGGATTTACTCAAAATATAAGTAAAACCGGCTTCAAACATAGTATTCTACGCTTCCTATCTTGCTTAAACAGAGTAAAAAAGAAAGGACAAATACTATGAAAACTAATAATATTTCTTACAGACGAGTTGGCGATTACAATATTCCGAATCTAACACTTCCACCTGAAGAAGCAAATCTCACTCTTGGAAAATGGGGTATGTTACATAAAGATTACCTGCTTCACCACAAAAAGGTATTGTTTACAACACTGCTTACTCAGGGCAAACTTTATCAGCACTGTGCTGATGTAGAAAATCAAGCTCAGCAGATGTTTGACACGCTCGTAGTTCAGATGAAAGAACTTGAGGGCGTAACAGAGCAACTGAAAGAAGATAATCAGTTGGAATGGATACGCCGTATGCAAAACATTGAATTAAGAGTACATGAAATCATAAGTAAAAATCTGATATATAAATAATGAATACAGGTGTAGCAATATAAAAATTGCTACACCTGTATTTCAATATTAATAGCTTTATCTTAATGGATTCTAAATTCATCCAAAAGAATTGCGGCTAATTCGTAGTTGTTTTCAATAAGGATTTGTAATATGTTCTCATATGCATCAATTAGTTCTTTATCTTGTTTAATTTTATTGCTAAACAAAACATAAGCTTTCATAATTATAGTTCTGATTGCAAAATTTTGTTTTGATATTAAATTTTTGAAATCATATCCTTGAGCTTTAGAATATGTGAAACAATTGTTAATGGATATTAATACTTCTGGTAATAGTTTGTCAATATGGAAACTATAAATCGTTTGGATTAATTCATCCGGGTAATATTTTCCATAATCACTAAATAGCCTATTTAAAAATTGTTTATCTTTATAAGAATAAGACGTTTTACATTCATGCCATTTTGTATAAACTTTAACAGTTGAAAGCATTAATGATTTGTACAACTGCAGTCGGACTTTTTCATTTTCGATATTAACTATTCTGTTTTCCAAGTATAATATTTTCTTTTGGCAAATTTCTCGTCTGTTTTTATCAACATATGAATCAAAATGTTCATATGTGAAAACTTGAAATATCTCTAGATAAAATTCAATAAGATTTTGAGAAAATTTGTTAAAATCAATATCGTTAAACAAGATATCATAAGCAGTAATTGCTTCCGTCGAGCATATTTTAATCTCCTTTTGAAATAACTCTATCAAGTTATATTGATGGTCAAAACCAATTATTTTATGTATGTCATAATTTGATTTATTGTGATTTATTCTAAAAAGGAGGTGCAATATTTCACGAATTACAGAACTAAATTTTTCTGTATTAAAAGTCAAACCACAATTACAAATGCAACAAAGAGTTTGTACATCATAATCATCAATTTTACTTAAATCTAAACTTAACGTGCTTTCTTTGTATAAATATTTGTCGATAATAGCTTCTTTCTTACTGCAATAGGGATTGTCGTTTGAATTTTTGATATGCGTATCCACCCATAATAATCTTGGTTGCATATTCGGCAAAAAATTAAACTTTTTGTCTATTTTTTTAGTTTTTATATAATGAGCATTATATTTTTGATGATGCATTTCATCCTCAGCCAACATTAAAATAGTGTTAAAAATACATTCTGCCAAATTTAAATGATTACTTAAATAATTAGAAACAATTTTTTGAGCATCTCTTACAATTCCATTATTTTCGTTATAAAGAATAAAGTCCAATATAAGTTTTTTAATATTATTTGAAGTTTCAATAAGTATATTTTTTTCTATCTGTTCAAATAAAATTGGAAGACATCTGTTGTCGCCTAAAAAAGTATCATTTAAAAATAACTTCCTAGTTTTGTTTATCCAAATCTCACAATAGGTGTTTCTTTTTTCTAACGATAAATCATCACTTTTAAGAGCATATGCAATCAGCGTAATCAAAAATCTTTCATACTGAAATCCTAAGGTGCTTTGCTCAATAACTTTAATAATTTCATCTATTGCATTCGTTACGGAGGCAATGCCCAATGGGGAATCGGATGAAGATAAATCATCTACTAACATTTTCAATCTATCTTCAGGCTCGTTAGCTTTTTGTCGTCTTTCAGTTATTTTCTTTGCTTCTCCTGTAATGTTGGGATATAATGCAAAACAATCATCGGAGAGCCTTACTGCCGTTGCGTTTCTCATATCCATTTTTTGAATAAGCAAATAATCGTGAGCATCGTTTCCATCGTTTTTTGTAATTGAATATAGGTAGTCAAGAATATTAATACTCTTTTCTTTTGCTTTGACATCGATAGAGAATTGTGCTCTTGCAACATATTGTCCGATATTATAATTACACTTCTCATCCAACTGGTATCTTTTGGGGATATTAGGCATACCTACAGCTAAATAAATTTGTTTTTCAAGCAAATCCTTTATTGGATTATGATGATATAAAATATATCTAGAAGTATCATAATGCAACAACTCAATACTCGAAGCTAAATCTAAGGCATAACCCGGCAACTCCTGTTCAAAATGAAGACCAATAGCTTCAATTATTGTTAACAGAATTATATTGTTTGAATTAGAATAAATTTCACTTTTAATATAGTTTGCAAATTTTTCAAAAAACACGTTGTTTGTTTTGTAATTGTCTAAAGTGTTAATTACAACAGATTTTAGGCTATACACAACATCACTAATTAACATCGGAACAGAGTTTTCTGTAATTCCAGATAACCACATATTGGGTGCAGCCCAATATTCCGTAGTTTTATTTTCATCTAT
This sequence comes from Acutalibacteraceae bacterium, assembly GCA_045603005.1. GTDB lineage: Bacteria > Bacillota > Clostridia > Oscillospirales > Acutalibacteraceae > UBA6857. Next base: position 4,086 of record JAZULG010000171.1, on the reverse strand, counting down.
AAATTTTATTTTTATTTTCTGAAGTGCTTCTGGACTTTCATTATGATATGATAAAATGGCTTTGTTAATAAAGTTTATTGCCCACGAAAAGCCCACATTAAAGTTATGAAGGAACAAATTAATTATTAGATTGTTAATAAATATTGTTCTGTGTGAGTATTCATAATCTTTTGCATTTTCACTTAAGCCGTACTTTGGTTTATCGATATTGTAATCAAAGAGATAATCATTGTTTTCTTTTGGTTGTTTTTCTTGCAGATATAATAAATCTGCTAAAGAACACACTTTATCACCTAAAGCCTTTATCAATTCAGGGAAAGCATTATCTAATGTCCAAGCAATAGTTTCTTCTGCAAATCTTTTTTTGCTTCTATTGCCACTAATATAATCCTGTTCTAATTCTTCGAAAAAAGACTCAATCCAAGGCGCACTGCAATATGCTATTCGATATATAACCTCAAGATAAGGTGATATGTTTTCCAAAACATTGTATAAATGGTCTTCATTTGTATTGTTAAGTAAATCGGTTATATAATATTGCAAAATTTGACAAATTTCGGATGCAATAGTGTTATCAGTATTATTTTGTTTTACATAATCTGAACAGAGTTTTGTTATGCTTTTTCTGTCAATGCAATAATCTTTATAATATGTATTATTAGATATCAGTTTAATAAGACTCGGTCTTCCATTGCCTACCGGATTTAGCAATATCGCATCATCATTTGCAAGTTTTGCTTCAAAAGCGTAAACATTAGTAATGTTTATAATTTCAGGTAATAAACCATTTTCGAAAATATTGCTGCCGTTTTCTTCGAAAAACTCATCACAATATTTTGATTTCACAATGCCTATTATTGTTTGCATTTTCCAAGCATCAGGTATATCATTTGAAAAAATCAATGTGAAAACAAAACGTTCTCTATTCGTTTTGATAAAAAGTTTATTAGATATCCAAATTTGATATCTTCTATAGACACAACGACCAAGACCTTCTATATCTTTATAGAAAGTCTGATAATCACCTTTACAATAATCAAAAGTTAAATCAAAATGATGCTCAAAACAAATGTCTTCAAAAACATCATATTTAAGTCTAACATATTGCCCCTGTTGAGAAATTACATCTTCTGATATCAATGCATGAAGTACATTACTATCAATTTCATCTTCATGGACACCTAACCAAAAATTCTGAGCACGTTCAAAAACAATTTTTTCTACGGTCTTTACTATACTATCTACACTTATTTGATAATATTTTGATTTTTCTTTTAAACAAATGACATTTTTCCATATATAATCTCTTAATGCATTCTCATCACCAATGTCATCTATGTCAATTTTTTTGCTAACAATGAGATTTATATAAAATGGAGATTTTAGCAAATCAACATATGAATTCATTGAATACATTTTATTTATAACGGGATATTTCTTTGCAATTTGCAAAAGTTCCTCAGCAGTTATGTCGTTTACTTCATATACTTTTATCGAAAAATTGGATTCGATTTTTATAAAAGCATTTTTATCAGTAGTACGACACGAGGTTATGATATATACATTTTCATGTTTTTGAGCGACTTCATATAGGTACTGCAACAAGTCTATTTTTGTAGATAAACAATCAGCAATAAATTCCAATGCATCAATAAAGAAAACTATTTTTTTGCCATTCAAACACTCCAAAACATCGTTAACAGGAAATCCCCAAATATTATCGATGTTACTTTCTTCTGCGAACCTTTCAGCACGAGCATATAAAATCAAGTCTTCGCTTTCAACACATTTTTTACATATAACTGATTTTCCGCTACCAGCTCTACCTTGAACAGAAACGAACCTATGGTTATCATTTTTTATTTTTTCAACTAGCGGATTTCTGTCAATCTCATATTCTTCGTTAATTAAATCTGTGATATTTTTTAATCCTATGTTTTTACTACTATTCAGAGCCTCACTAAATTTATTAATATTATTTTGAAATTTTTCATACTCATTTTTAAGCGTTTCATATAAGTTTTGCTGAAATTCAAGCTCATTTTCGGCCTTTGTTAATATATCCTTAGTGGTAATGAGATTATCCTTTACAGTAAATGGTATGTTCCCAATTTGTTCTTCACCGGTATAATCAGTTAAATTATCTACACTTTCATTGTTAAGAACAAAGAAAATAACCTTGTTTATTTTTTTGAAATTTTCATTTTTTGAATCTCTTATTTTTTCTAATGTTTTCTTAACTTTTGTAGGTATATCAATAACTGTACTGACTTGAACATAAAGTTTTTCATCATGTGATATTAAATCTACATAAGGATAATTAGCCGTTGCTACATTCAAGTTTCTAAACTTTTGACCAAACCACAAATTACATATTTCTATTGCAAACAATTCAAACATTTTAGCTGCATCAAATAAGCCTTGTTTATTGGCTAATTTAATTTTTTGTTCATAAGCCGATATGTATTCTGTTATAAAGCTCATACGGTCATTAGAAAACAACATATTGAAAAAACTCCTTCACTTTTCATCTGCAATAAAAAATCTACTTAAATTATACACTTATACAGAAATAAAAACAATACATCGATAACACACTTTTTTATCGGCCACAAATTGCTTTAATTGATATCTAAAACATTGACTTTCTTGGTATAGAAGAGTATAATTATAGAAAATTACTGAAAGGCAGGTGGACAAAATGATGATGAATCGTAATTTTATGAATTGGAGAGCCGTTTTGTCCGTTTGCGATTGATGTAAAATATCTTTCTAAACCTACAGGCATCTCCGTATATTTTCGGAGGTGCCTTAATTTTTTATAGGAGCAACAAGTACAATGAATACAACAATAAAAAAAGTTACATTAAGTGAAAAAGATACCCTTGCAAATCTTCTTGAAAAATATAACTATGAGTTTTCGCAGTACGATAAAAGACAATTCAACAGCAACGGCTTGTTCGGTTACAAATATTTGAATAACTATTTTACAGAAGAAAATAGACATGCCTATTTTATTTATGTTGATGAAATTCTTGCCGGTTTTGCTTTGGTTAACAAATACAAAGAATGTGAAAGGCCTATTGATTGGTCAATAGCGGAATTCTTTGTTTCGTATAATTTCAGACGTCAAGGAGTAGCAACAGAAGCTGTCAGACAGATTTTTAATATTCATAAAGGTTTTTGGCACATAAAGTATCACAAGAAGAATATTGCAAGCACTGTTTTGTGGAATAAGGTTGCAAAGATATATGACAGTAATTTTGAGCTTTGCATAGGTGATGAGCCTTTCGGTGACGGTACAGAGGCAAGCGTATTGTATTTTGAAGTAAAATAACGGGAGAAAAATTATGAACTACCCCAAAATGATAATATTCGACTACGGTCACACTCTTTTATATGAGCCTGATTGGAATACTGACCGAGGCAATGAAGCACTTTTAAAATATGCTGTCAAGAATCCTAACAACTGTACTGTTGAAGATATAACCAAAGGTGCAGAACTTATTTTTGGTGAGCATGTTGCAAAAGTGCGTAAGCAGGGCTATGACATTAGTGGACAGATTGCAAACCGAACACTTTATGACTATCTTGGCATAGAATTTTCGTTATCTCCTGTTGAAATGGAAACTGTGTTTTGGGATAATGCATCATCAGGTGCAATTATGTCCGGTGCCGATAAGATGCTTGATTATCTTAATGAAAACGGCATCAGAACGGCAGTTATCAGCAATCTTTTATGGTCAGGTGAAGCTCTTACAAAGAGGCTTAACAGACTTCTGCCTAACAACAACTTTGAGTTTGTTATGACATCAAGTGATTATTTTATCTGCAAGCCAAATCGTATTTTATTTGATATTGCACTTCAAAAAGCAGAACTTTCCGCAGAAGATGTATGGTATTGCGGTGATAATCCTCAGAATGATGTTGAAGGTGCAGCGAAGGTTGGTATTTACCCCATTTGGTATGATAATTCCATAGATAAAGATTACATAGACAGAGCAAATGAAAAACATCCTCAATGTGACCATTTGTATATAAAAGAATGGCATGAAATGATAGATGTGCTTCAAAAACTGAAAAATA
>JAZULG010000170.1:0-5896 GCA_045603005.1 Acutalibacteraceae bacterium | reverse complement strand
CATTTATTTTTTGTGCAGTTTCCGATACTCCATTTTGTATAATTCTAAAAACTTTTTAACAAATCGTATATTTTTGTAATAATTAAAATTTTGTCAAATACCTTGAAGAAAATGTCGAAAACCTATGTGTATAGCCTGTTTTATGGGGTAGTTGTAAACATTTTGAACATAGTTTTGAACATTTTTGAGCGAAAAGTCTTTTATACTATCTGTATAATTTCCCCATTGTTAAAAATGACAACATCAAAAAATCATTGTGCAAAAAAGCAAAATAACATTTTACTTTTTAAGAAAATAGGGTGTCGGATTACTGATTTTTTCATTTTTTTGACGAAACAAAAAATTTTGTCAGATTGTATATTTTTCTCACCCGAAACACATCATATAAAAAAAGAAAAACAGGAGATTTATTATGATTAAGGGTGTTAATAAGCAGGTACTTGAAATCAACGAAACACAAAACGGATTTTTCGAAAAAGCAATCTTCTTCGTCAAGCCCGAATACTCGGGAATGTCCGAGGGTAAGCTGCGTGAATCGGCACGACTGGAAATAGAGAGAGCAGGAAAACCGCCCCTTTCCGCAAGAGAAAAGAAAAGAGGGCTTCGCAGGTGTCTCCTTTATGTACTCTGTCTCGTTTCGGGAATAATTGCAGGCTATCTTTTTTCCTCATTGCTTTAATAGAACATTTATGGTAAACTAAAATTCCAAAATATCTATTAACTCTAAAGGAGTTTTATATGCGATATCATTATGTTTTCTGGGATTTTAACGGAACAATTATTGATGATGTTAACACAGCGCTTGGCTGTGTTAACGATTTACTTGAGAGAAAGGGCAGAAAGCCTATCACTCTCGCGGACTACTATAATTATGTCGAAACCCCTATAGTAGGCTTCTATTATCACATACTTCCACCTGAAGAAATTGACTTTGACGAAATTTCAAGAGACTATCACACAGATTATGCGAGAAGGGCAAATGAAACACACCTTGCCACAGGAGCATATGAGCTACTTCAGAAGCTACACTCCGACGGTGCGCATCAGTATATAATCACTGCAAATCACATTGATGAAACCACAGAGCTTGCGGAGCGTATGGGCATACTCCCCTTCATTGACAAAATATCAGGTGCAGACAACTCCCTCGCCGACAGCAAGATAAACAGAGCAAAGGAATTATTCGATTCTCTTAACATCGACAAAAACGATGCTATTCTTATCGGTGATACTCTACACGATATGGAAACTGCCAATGCACTTGGTATCGACTGTATCCTGGTTACATACGGTCATCAGGGGAAAAAGCTTTTAGAAAGCTACAATGTATGCACTGCAACAGATCTTTCCCAAGTAGAAGATGTACTGTACGACGAGAGAAGAGTTGACTTCCACACTCATTCCACCTGTTCTGACGGCACAATGACACCTACAGAATTAGTTCATCACGCCAAGGAATCGGGACTTTACGCCTTTGCACTCACCGACCACGACAGTGTTGACGGTATAGAGGAAGCATCCGGTGAAGCAGAGCGGGTAGGTATAGAGTTCATCCCGGGAATTGAGTTTTCTGCGGCAGAGGATACAGAAACACATATCATCGGTCTTTTCTTAGACACTAAAAACGAAACGCTTCTCGCAACTATTGACAAGCTGAAAAACAGCAGACGCAGAAGGATGGAGGATATCTGCAGTAAGCTCCGTGCCCTTGGCATGGACATCACTCACGAGGAAGCCTTAGCTGTGGCAGGCGGTAATTTTGTAGGCAGAGCACATATAGCAAAGCTTATGGTAGAAAAGGGCTACTGTGAAACTATACGTGAATGCTTCGACAAATATATCGGTCTCGGAAAGCCTGCATACTCAGAGAAAACAGAATTAACCGCCGTGGAAGCGGTTAAGGCAATAAGAGCATCAGGCGGTCTTGCATATCTTGCGCACCTTAATCAGACAGGCTTTGATACAGATAAACTGAAAAATCTCCTCATAAAGCTCAAGGATGCAGGTCTCAACGGTATTGAGGGCTATTATCCCGAATACTCCAATGAGCATATTAACGAATACAGAAATCTTGCTTTGGAATTACAGTTGTCCTTCAGTGGTGGCTCAGATTTCCACGGAAAGATGAAGCCACACATAGAAATAGGTGTAGGTAAGGGCAGTCTGCGTATTCCGTACTTTATCCTCCAAAATATGAAGAGTATAAAAAGCAGAAATGACTAAAATCTCATAAAATGACAAAAATAAATCCGTAGGTAATACCTGCGGATTTGTTTTTTTGAGGTGATAATTATCAACAGTTCTGTACGATTAAAGGCAAAGGCACTTTTATCAGGAAATACTTTGAGATTATTCTGTGCTGCCGCCTTCAGTTTTCTTCTGCGATGGGGATATGCTGCAGTCAATATATTCGGCTTCATTCGATTTCTCAGAAGTGACATAATGTCTGATCTCCTGAAAAGCTACAACAATACTCTCATTTATACTTTGTCTGTTGTTATATATTCTGTTTCATTTTACTTTATGATTTCAACTGTCTGCGCTATCCGTATGGGTGAGCGGTTTATATACTACACCCGTGCAGAGGGCGGAAAAGGACGGTTAACTCTCCTGTTCAGGTTTATAAATATCAAAGGTGGCTTCCGAGCCTTGAGGCTATACCTGACCCTTAACGGACTAAAGCTTCTGTGGCTCATATACTTTTTATTACCGTCGCTTTTGTGCGGTGTATGTATAATGTACCTATACCTTTTCGGCAGGTTATCATCTACCGTATTCATATCACTTCTCACGGGAGAGTCCCTTCTCATAGCAACGAGCATCGTAATGTGGAGAGCAAGTGCTATAAGATATGACGGAGCAGTATATTACGCCTGTCTCAGTGATATAACTGTGCGAAAAGCAATAAAGAAAAGTGCAGCTTATACTGACGGCTCGCTCAGTGAGGGCGTGCTTCTGGAATACTCTCTTCTAGGCTGGATACTGAGTTGTATATTTATAATCCCTCTGTTCTACTGCGTTCCCTATATAAAGCTATGCAAAGCAACCTTCGTAGCAGAGGCGGTCAGTAAGCGAGTACCCTTGAAATCCACCTATGCGGTAAATTATCTTCATTTGTCAGGTAAGCATATAAATCAAGGCTGTCAGTAAGTCCTCGTCGCCGTTTTCTCCCGACAACAGAAGCACAAGAGACAGTATCAATGCTTTGTCCTCGTCTATATTAAATTTATCAAAGCCCTTCTTTATTCCGTCAAGGAATGTCATACCTGTAGGCTCTTTATTAACCTTAGGCTGCTCTGACCTTTCGGGCTTAGGAAGATACCCCTCGGGCTGAGGTATATGGTGAGGCTCACGCCTGACGGAATGTGTATTTTGCGATGCGTCTGTCTTGCTTTCGTCATCTATTCCTGCAGCCCTTCGCGCCCGTCGTTGCATATCCTCTACCCTTTTTACCGCATCGCTCTGCATCCGCATCAGCTCAGTGTATGTATAGTCTGCCATCAGAGCATCCCCCTTTCACGAAGCATCGGGATTACGGACATCAGTCTCAATAAATTCATAGCTTCATCTGCCTTTTTCCTACGCCCCTCAGAAAGAAGCGGTTTAAGTGCATTGATAAATTCCAATCGGTTATCGGGACGGTTAAACATCTGCAACACAGGTAAAATAGAAGATAGCTGTGACAGATCAGGCATACCCATTCCCGACAGCTTTGACAAATCAGGGAGATTTACAGGAGCTTCTTTTTTCTCTTCCTCGGGCGTCTGTGTCTTTGCATTCCCGAGAAATTCCGAGGCCAAATTTTTAATATTATCCATATCCTCGGGAGACAGTGATTGCAAAATAGAATTTATATCAAAATCAGCCATTATTCTTCCCTCCGAAGAATTTCATAAACAACTCCTTTGCCGCATCACTGTTAAGCAGAGCCTTGGTCCTCTCCTCATCCTTAAGGATATCCCTTACTGCGTTGGCCTGACTTTCCGACAAATTGCCGTTTATAAAATCATTTACATCGCCTTCTGAAGCAGGGGTATTATTCCCCTGCTTCATTTTGTTTATTATGTCGTTTATATTAAGCTTTCCACCATTGAAATTACTCATTGAAATCACCTTTGCAAACATATATAATAGTCTTATAAATTATATTTATTGCGGGCGGTGATTATGAATGAGAATAGTTGTCTTTTCCGATTCTCACGGCGACAGATACAGTATGTTTGAAGCTCTTCAGAACGAGCCTTCGGCAGAATATGTATATTTCTTGGGTGATGGCTACAGAGAATATGAAGAGTTGGAATGTGCCTGCGAAGGCAAGTACGGCTTCGTAAAGGTAAGGGGCAATTGCGACCTCGGTTGTGACTATCCTGTGCGAGATATCCGCACCATAAATGACTGCAAGGTATATGCCACTCACGGCTATATGGAGCATGTGAAGTACGGAATTTACGATTTGGAGTATGAAGCCAGAAGAGAAAACTGCAACCTTGTTCTGTTCGGTCACACTCACGAAAAGCTCAATACATATCGTGACGGAATATATTTTTTCAATCCCGGTAGCCTCAGAGACTGGAGTTACGGAGTAGTTGATATAACAGACAACGGAATTATCTGCATACACAAAACAATTTAATCCGACAAAAATCCACATCCAAAAAACTGTTTATTATTGACATAAAATAAAAAATTACTTATAATTTGTTTATTATAAATAAAAGGTAGTGATACTATGGCTCTTCAGAGCGCAGCAAAGCCCTTTGATAACAGCGCACCCGGTCTGTATTTAATAGCCGGCGCAGTTATCCTCTTTGTTCTTGCACAGGCTATTTTCTTCCTGATTAAATCCTGGAAACGAGGCAAGGAATTAGGCATCAGTGCTAAGAAACTCAAAAACGCATTAACATCAAGTGCACTTTTCACAATTCCCTCCGCACTTTCGATCCTCGCAACAATTATTGCACTTGCGCCCGCACTTGGTCTTGTTATTCCCTGGGTACGACTTTCCGTTATCGGTAACCTGATGTACGAGACTACTGCCGCAGAGGCAGCAATGGAAGCCTTTGGTCACGAGGGCGGTATGGCAGTAGCAGTAAACGACCCCGAGGTTTACGCAGGTGTTGCATGGGTTATGACTCTTGGTATCTGCTTCTCACTCATCGTTCTTCCCTTCCTTGCAAAACCCTTGCACAAGAAATTCATGTCTGCCACAACCAAGAAGGAAGAGACCCCTGTTGCAGAGGAAAGCAATGAAGGCACAAAGGATACCAAGAAAAAGAAAAAGAGAGGTCTTGGCGGATTCATCAACGATTTCGCTACTCCCGCTATCTTCATCGGTCTCATCGGTGCATTCATTGCCCGTGCCATTATCGGTGCAGGTAAGCCCGAAACCTTTGGTGACGGTGCCGGTGTACTTTCTATAATCACACTTGTTGTTGCTATCGTGGCATCAATTGCACTCGAATTGCTCGCTAAGAAGCTTAAGCTTACATGGTTGGAGCCTTTCGTTATGCCCATCGGTATGATAGTTGCCATGATTGCCGCTATCGTATTCTTCAATGTTCTTCCCGAAGACATTGCAATGCTTGAATGGAGGGGTTAAAAATGAAAAAGACACAGAAATCATATATTGACCGCGTTCATTCATGGGGCAGAATTTCTACAATTACTGCTCTCTGCGCACTTCTTATGTTCCCTGTAGGCATCTGCCTTTATCTTAATGTATTTCCGCCCATAAACGGTATCCTTCAGGGTCTTCTGAAGCTTATCCCCACATACTGGACAGTGGCTGTTGTAGAGGTTATTGTTTATACACCCATGCACGGCGCAGGCGGTACATACCTTTCATTCGTTACAGGTAATATTGCAAACCTCAAGCTCCCCTGTGCTATCAATGCTA
>JAZULG010000169.1:0-10087 GCA_045603005.1 Acutalibacteraceae bacterium | reverse complement strand
ATTTTAGCAATTTTATATAAAAATTGCAAGTATAAAATGAGGGGTCAAAACTATGCAAATTGCATAAAGGGTGATTCAATGCGCAATTCGCAATTCGCAATGCGCAATCGAGGGTAGCTCGGGATTAAACCTAAAAAGATTACCCGCCCATATTAGGTTAAACTAAAATAAACAAGCCGTCTGAAATCAATCAGGCGGCTGTTTGTTTAAAAGGATATTAAATATGTCTGACTTGGCGGCGAAAAAGCTTTAAATTATTGAGCTGTTCTCCGCAATTGCGCATTGCGAATTGCGCATTGCGAATTGTTTAATCCCACTCGTCGCCTCTGACCGTATCAAGGTCAAGCCCTTTTGTATCGTGAGTGTTTTTGATAAGAGCAATAAGTGTGATTGCAAAGCTGGGAACAAGAAGACAAAGAGCAACGGTGCCCATTATTCCGTCACCGAAGATGAGGGCGAGTATCATATTGGAGATGTAAGCCACGCCGTAGCCGGCAAATCCCACAACTGTCTGTGCGGCGGTGGCGGATGAACGCAGATTGGTAGGTGCAGATTCACTTGCCATCATAATGAGAACATCATTGGTTGAATAATAGCTTCCGACGAAGGCACCGCAGAAGAAGCCTACGATTTCGGGGTTGAAATGATTGCCTTTCGCGCCGAAGAGGAATATAAGAAAGGATACAATACAGTTTGCGGCAACGGTAATTGCGGCGGGCTTTCTGCCTGCTTTATCAGAGATGAAGCCCATAATTACCTGAGATAGAGCCATACCTATGGGGTATAAGGCAATAGCCTTGTTTACCTCGTTAACGCTTACAAGGTCAAGGAACTCCTTTGCGTTTGAGCCGTAAATGCTCATAGCATAGCTGTGGGTGAGAATTGCCTGATAGTTCATAACGCCGATAACACCGATGCCTGCAAGAGCAAAGCAGATGAAAACCCAACGCAACTGCTTGTGTCTGATACCGAACTTAAGAGCATCAATAAGACCGCCCTGAGAATCCTGAGCAGATTTTTTCAGCTTTTCGGCCTCTAATTCTTCCTCTGTCATACTCAGATAGTTGATACGCGATTCGATAAAAGCATCGGTCTCTCTCGCGCGCAGAAGAGCGAAAAGAGAAACGGCAATACCGACAATTGCGGGAATAAAATAAACCTTTCTCCACTGACCGGCAGTTTCCATAAGCCACTGACGCAGAAGCGGTACGAGCATAACCGAAATATTGGCGAAGAACTTAACTACGGAGTAGGTTATAGCTCTGCTTTTTTTGGGGGAGACCTCCATAATATAAACAACGTGCATATCGTGGGGGATAAAGAACATAATGAAGCAGGCTCCCGCGAAATACATAACCGCATTGGGAGAAAGGTAAATTACAAAAAGAGCAAGGGACATACCTAAGGTATTGATAACAAGGAAGGTTTTTCTTCCGAAGCGGTCAGCCAGAGGTCTGTAGAAGATGCCGATAACCTGGAAAGGAATTGCGACGACCTGCAGAAGGTTGAGGAGGGTAACCGCACTTTTACTGTTAAACAGGTCATTGGCGATTTCGGTCTGCATAAGGTTACCTATCTGAGAAGCGATTTCATCAACTGCGTAAATGAGGGCAATAATCAGCACAAGGTACCAGAAATAGGCTTTACCCTTCGGACGGGCCTGCTGCTTTTTCCAGTAAGCAAGCTCTTTTTCACGTCTTTGCTGAAGCTTTGCTTTCTTTTCGGGTGTAAGTGTCTTGGTCTTCATATCTTTTCTCCTTCATATGGTGTCTGTAATGATTATAGACCTATGTGTACGCTATGTCAAGAGACGGCGGCGCATCCTTTTTTCTTCTTGTGAAAATTGCTGTGAAGTGACGGGAAGTGGGCTTTGTGCAACACAAACAAATAAAGACAGACAACTTTGGTATTTTAAATTGTTGACGAATTGTGAATTGAAGTAGTATAATTATTATGTATAATTGCCGGTACTGTGTAGTATCGGTTTAAGCCGGCTGAGCAAGCCCGAGCCGAGACAAGCAGGGGGTCAGACCTGCGCGGCAGTGTGAGGCAAAGCGGCGTATACGTTTTTCAGTCCTTCGGGAAAACACACAACCCTCTCCGTCAGCCACAAGCTGACACCTCTCACAAAGGCAGAGGCAAGGGAAAAGATCTTTCTATCGAAAAAGAGCAAGCTCACTTGGCTCTCCTTTTGGGAGAGCTGGCAGATGCAAAGCATCTGACTGAGAGGGTAACACATCTTAAAAGGAGATGATTTTTAAATGAAAAATAATCTATTCAAAAAATCGATGTCAGTCTTTCTGGCGGTGCTGATGGTACTGTCCTGCTGGGTATGGATGCCGGAGGTGCACGAGCATCTTGAGGCAGAGGCGGCAAGCAAAACTGTTAATCTTTCAGCTCTTGCTGCAATTTCTAACGGTAGCGGTTCACGTGCAGATAGTGGAAAAATTGTTATCTGTAGTGACGGTGAAGTAGGCAATACCACAGTTGGTAATGCGAAGTTCAGTATGGCTGACATCCCCGAAAATGCCAGCAAGGTTACATTTAATCTCAGCACGGGTAACCATGGCGGTACTCTTGTAAGCGGCGCTTCGGTTAAGGTTTTCCTTATAGATCCTTCAAAGTGTCAGGCTACAAGCATCGGTCATGCTGTCAATAACATTGCAAATGTTTATGGCAGTAACTACAACGCTCAGCAGGGTGTTACAAACGCATATAATTACTACGGTGTAACTGAAAGTCAGGCTCTTTATACATTTTCTCAGGACAGCAGCTCGCACAGCTTTGACATTACTAATGCTGTAAATACTGCAAGAGCAAACGGCTGGAGTGACCTCTGCTTTGCTTTCATTATGCCTGCTATTTATAATGACGGAAACGGCAACTCATGGTCTGATACACACATCAACGTTTCAGGCACAAATCTTACCGTTGAGTATGAGCCCGTAGGTATGTATTACATCAAATATGTTGTTAATGTTACCAGCGTAAGTAATAATGAAAAAGACTACAACCTTTTTGTAAGCTACATAACAAACAACGGTAAGGGCACTCTTGTCGAAAATGAAGTTTTATTTGATAAAGACAGTATAAGTATGAGCAATACTAATGATTATGTGCTCTACGAAGGTTATATCAACGGCTTCCCCACCGAGCTTTGGCAGCATATGGCTTTCCCGTATAATACTAACTGGGAACGTCAGGAAAACTTCCGAATGTATATAGGTAGCGGTCCTGATAATCTGACGTCATACAGCCTTCTTTCAACAAGCGGTAATAACTGGGAGTACAAAAACAGTGCCCAGGACAACCATATGCCCGTGCAGTCTGGCTTTGACCCATATCAGAACTCTATTTCAGGTATGTCAAGCCTTTCTGTTAATGTAGGTAAAGACGGTACAGGTCAGTCTTCAGTAACAACAGGTACTGTTTATGACCAGTACGGTGTTGTATGGTATCAGGCACCTACATATACAGTTTCCTCAAGCAGTACAAGTCAGGTTAATGTTTCAGGTATTTCGGCAGTTGCATCAGGTAAGGGTGCTTATGTTAAGGTTACCGACCATGCAGCTCTGTTTACAAGTGCTAACGGCTATGACGCATCAACAGGCAAGCTTACATTATATCTGAGAGCAACAAGCGGCAGCGCATCAGCATCAGTTCCTATCGTAATCACGGCTCCCAAGTATGATGTTGCATTTAACACAGCAGACGGTGCAACCGCTGTTGCAACAAAAACATACAATTACGGTCAGGCTCTCGGCGAAACTCTTCCTGTATCTTCAAAAACAGGTTACACCTTTAACGGTTGGTTTGCTGACGGTAACGGAAATATCACACTTGATTCAGGTGAAGATGTAACAGACGGTGCAGGTAATGTAAGAAGCGATCTCAAAACTTTCGGCATTACTCAGGATTGGCTTCTTTATTCCGACTGGACTGCAAACAAATATAATGTTATGTTTGACAATATGTTTGATTTCAGCAATTTTGCAATCAACACAGGTGAACTCACTGTTGATGAAAGAACAGACACGGGCTTTACGGTTACATCTGCAAGCGGTGTCGATGCCAATACCGGCTTCAGTTATGCTATACCTGTAGAGCCGGGTAAGACATATATTCTTTCAGCCGATGTTGATTTTGTTCAGTCAAGCGGCGGATATGATATGTATGTTCATACCCTTGATGCAAATCAGGCAGGTGAAACAACAGCTACACCTGACACCTCTAACGGTGCACACAGAGAAGGCAATGTTTATATTTCACTTACCGGTCAGACAACAAACAAGAAGCCTTATATCAGATTTACTGCAGGCAGTAACACAAAATATATCAAGGTAAGATTCGATGCTAATGCTGTAGGTAACAAGCTTACTGTTAATAACATCCGTTTTAACGAGGCTGATAAGGTTGCAGACGGTATTTCTTATCTTACTGCTCAGCAGGTTACCTACGATTCAGCCTACGGTACACTTCCCACCCCCACAAGAGAAGGTTACACCTTCGCAGGCTGGGTCGATGCGAACGGCAACAGTGTAACAGCTGATACAATTGTTAAAACAGCAGGCGCTCACAGCCTTTACTCCACATGGACTATAAATACATACACCGTAACCTTCAACTATGCTGACGGCACAGCTGATTCACAGCAGTACGATTACGGCACAACAATCACAGCTCCCGCAAACACAGAAAAGGCTCCCGATGCAACAAACCATTATACATATACATGGTCACCCGAAGTTTCAACAACCGTAACAGGTGATGCAACCTACACAGAGGTTCTTTACACTGAGGCTCACAACTGGGGTACATGGCAGACAACAACAGATTCAACATGTACTGCAGAAGGTTCAAAGACAAGATCATGTACTGTCTGCGGATATACCGAAACAGCTGCTATAGATAAGAAGGAGCACACCGAGGAAACAATTCCTGCAGTAGCGGCAACATGCTCAAAGACAGGTCTTACAGAGGGTAAGAAGTGTTCAGTCTGCGGCGAGACTCTCGTTGCTCAGTCAGTTGTTGACAAGCTTCCTCACACTGAAGAAACAATCCCTGCAATTCCCGCAACATGTACCGTTCCCGGTAAAACAGAAGGTAAGAAGTGCTCAGTCTGCGGAGAAATTCTTGTTGCTCAGCAGGATACAGCTCTTGCCGCTCACACAGAAGAGATTCTTCCCGCAGTTGAATCCACCTGCACCAAGACAGGTCTTACAGAAGGTAAGAAGTGTTCAGTTTGTGATTATATTATCGTAGCTCAGCAGACAACAGAAAAGAAGGCCCACGCTATGGGCGACTGGTCACAGACCAAGGCTCCCACATGTATTTCAGAGGGTCAGAAAACAAGAAGCTGTGCAAACTGCTCTTACATCGAAACTGAAGTAATCGCCGCAACAGGCGTACACGTTTACGGTCAGTGGACAAATTTTGAAGCAACAACTCATAAGGGAAGTTGTACAAGTGATCCTAACTGCACAGCATCTATAACCGAAGCACATACCAAGAGCGATACGGTGAAAGCAGTCAGCTCTACATACCATCATTACAAGTGCGAAAAGTGTGATGCTTACGGTGCTCTTTTAAACGGTGTATTCAATACATCAATGAGAGAAGAATGCTACGGCGAAGGCACAACCTTCACTCAGCTTGAAGGCAATAATGATAATCACACAGAAACCTGTAAGTGCGGCAACGAAAAAACAGACACTCACAGCTACGGCGCATGGGCAGCAGACCCTGAAAACAAAACGGATGATCAGGGCACTATGTCACGTGTTTGCTCCGAATGTAATTATAAGAAGACTTCAGAATGTACTTATGAAATAGCAGATTCAAAGACCGTTTCATGTACCGAAGACGGATACACCGTCTGGAAGTGTACAGACTGTACAAACGGCTACACAGAAACCTTAACAGCACCCGGTCACACAGAAGTGACAGATGCCGCAGTAGCTCCCACATGTACAGAAACAGGTCTCACAGAAGGCTCACACTGCTCAGAATGTAATGAAGTGCTTGTTGCTCAGCAGGTTATCCCCGCAAATGGACACAGCTTCGACGCAACAGTAGAGGCAACTCCCGCAACCTGTATCGCAGAAGGTAACGAAGCATACAAGCAGTGTACTGTATGCGATAAGTATTTCGCAGCAGATGCAGAAGCTGATTCAACAGACGCAAAGGACAGTGCAGATGCTTTCACAATAGCTAAGGATGCAAATAATCACGTTTCTGAAGAAATCGTTATCAAAAACGATAAGGAAGCAACCTGTACAGATGCAGGCTACACCGGTGATAAATACCACGCATGCTGTGATGCTCTTATTGAAATGGGTGAAGAGATTCCTGCTCTCGGACATAAGTACTCAGCAGAGGTAACAACACGTCCCGAGCTTGTTGACGGCGCATGGACAGTCGGTGAATACACCTACACCTGTTCAGCATGCGGCGACAGCTATACACAGCCCGCAACAAGAGCAGACTATTCCGAATTTGATAAGGCAGTAGATGCACTTAATGAGCTTCTTACAAACGATAAACTCACTGCAGACGCAAGACACGAAATCGACGAGGCACTCAAGCTTGCAGACGAGCTTGCAAAGAATCTTGTAACCTCTGAGCAGGTAATTGTTGACGAGTGTACTGCAAAGCTTAAGAAGTCCGTTAACAACGTTAACGCGCTCTTAAACAGCATCGGCAAGCCTCAGCCTATTGTCAATGCAAATTCAGGTCTTAAGGTGCAGTTCTTCAAGGGCACCGGAGCTGAAATAATTGAAAGCATTCAGCTTAACGAGGGCGGCGGCTTTGATGCAGTAAGAATTAAGCTTACAAACAACAACGCAACCCTTCCCATAACTGTTACAGGCATAACAGCAAGTATGGCAAACGTTGAGTCTGCTAACGGTACTGTTATTGATGTAAACGGCTCGACAGACCTTGATATCACAGCTCCCGCAGACTTCAATAATACAGGTCTTGTTTCCTATACTATTACATATAAGGTAGGCAGTGATGCTACAGGCTACCTTATGGATGAAAACGGAGATCCCGTTGAATTCACCACTCAGGCATATATCTATATCAAGGGTGAAGAATACGTTCCGTATCACTTTATGGCTGAAAAGCCGGGTATGTTCTGGCAGACATCAAGATCCAAGTGGAATCATTATGTTGAAGCCACTAATTTCGGTGATTTCGGACTTATAAGCTATAATACTGCAAGTAAGTTCAACGATAAGCTTGAAAGTGGTACAAAGTGGTATAGCTTCGGAACAGCTCATGACACATACGACTTCGATGAAGACGGCTGTCAGGCAGGATGTAAAAACGGTGATTACGCAGAAGGCGACGGACACGCAGCAACCTACAGCTACTATGTAGACACAAGCCTTGCACCTACATGGCAGGCAGCAGGCTTCAGACTGAGAATAGTAGAATCAGAAGAATCAGTTTATGAAAACGCTCCGCTCAAGGCAATAAGAGTTGCAAACGATCAGGCATTTCTTGACGGAATTAAAGGCGACGATAAAACATTTACCCTTACATTCTATCCTTCAGCAACAGGTACTCAGGAAATGACATGGGCAATTACATCAACAGGAACTCTTGATGTTGCAACCTATGCAAATCCTGACCAGACAAAACTACTCTTCGGTGAGCATAAGGCCGACGGAACATTTGATGAAAATACAGTTTATGCTTATCTGACAGGTGAAATTCCTTCAGGTGTAACAGAAGCAAAGTTTATGCTTTCACCTAGACTTGAGTTCAACGGTACACAGGCAGCTGAGTCCGTTACTATGACCTCACACATTTGGCTTACCTCCTACGATAAGGGTGCGCTCAGAGAAGCAGTAAACGAAGCAGAAGCAGCAGCATACAATAATATGTATTTCACTGAAAGCTCATGGAATGCATATCAGGCTGCTCTTGCAGAGGCTAAGGAAGTACTCGGTAGGGCAGAAACAACTCAGGCAGAGGTTGACGAAGCAGCAGAGGCTCTCAACAATGCAATTGATGGTCTTACAAGAGCTGAATACGTTCTCACAGTAACACACAATATCCGTGAGAATGCAGATATGACTGCTGATCCCGAAGTAAAGACTGTATATTATCTTCTTGAAAAGGATACAACCTTCACTGTTCCTTACGATGCTGTAAAGGAAGATACTTCAAAAATCAACAAGTATGATGATGAAGAAACCCTTACAATCACAGATACAGCAGAGAGCGAATATAACTATTGGTATATTGATTACTCAGAGGTTCAGGATGCTCTTGGTGCCGCACAGGAAATTCTCGATAACAGCGACAAATACGATGAAGAGTTTGTGCAGAAGGTAGAAGAAGCAAAGGAAGCTCTTGAGGAAATCAAGAATAACACAGAAACAGACGAACCCAAGACACAGGTAACAATTGATGATGCTGTCAAGGCTGTAACAGACCTTACAGAGCATCAGTGTGTAGGTGGTGAAGCTGTAATTGAAAACAACGTTGAACCCGACTGTGTAAACGACGGCTCATACGATACAGTAGTTTACTGTACTGAGTGCGGCAAGGAGCAGTCAAGGGTAACAACAGTAGTAGATGCCCTCGGTCATACAGCAGGCGAAGCAGTAATCGAAAACAATGTTGAACCCGACTGCGTAAATGACGGCTCATACGATACAGTAGTTTACTGTTCAGTATGTGGTGAAGAGCTTTCAAGAGTTGAAACAATAGTTCCCGCAAAGAACCACGATTGGGCAGAAACAACATACAACTTTGCAGCAGACGGCTCATCATGCACAGCACAGAGAGTATGTAAGAGAACTGACTGTGGTGCAACAGAAACAGCAACAGCAACAATCACATCTGCAGTTAAGACACCTGCAACATGTACAGAAAAGGGTTGGACACTTTACACAGCAACATTCACAGAGGATTGGGCAGAGACCCGTACTCTTAACATTCAGGATATCGCTGCAAAGGGACACGTTTTCGGTGCAGTGACTGAATACAAGGCACCCAACTGTACCGAAAAGGGTAACGAAGCATACAAGCAGTGTACAGTATGTAGCCTCTTCTTCGCAGAAGGTGCACAGACAGATGCTAAGGACGGCGTAAGCAGTGCAGAAGCATTTGATATTGCTACAGTTGCCGATGCACACAGCTGGGATGAGGGTAAGATTACAACCGCTCCCACATGTACAGAAAAAGGCGTAAGGACCTTTACATGTAAGTACGATACAGATCATACTTATACAGAGGAGGTAGCTGCAAACGGTCATAGTGAGATTCAGCATGCAGCTAAGAAGGCAACCTGCACAGAAATCGGTTGGGATGCATATGTAACCTGCTCAGAGTGTGATTACACAACATATGTCGAAATTCCCGCAACAGATCACGATTGGGACAAGACCAAGTCAGAGGCTAACCTCACACGTCCCGAGCTTGTTGACGGTGTATGGACAAAGGGTTACTACACTTACACCTGTAAGAATGACTCCAACCATACAACAACAGAAGAAGTAGAAAGAGCAGATTACACCGGATATGAAACAGCCCGTGACAATCTCGAAGCTCTCCTTGATACAGATATTACCGATGAGGCAAAGCAGGCTATCGAAGAGATTCTTGAGAATAACAAGGTAGCTGAAAACCTTATCGAAAGTGAGCAGGATATTCTTGAGGATGCAGAAGATGCTCTTGAGGAAGCCTTCAATCAGTACAAGGGTTCACTTAAAACCTATACTGTAACCTTTATTGTTGACGGTGAGACAGTTAAAACTGAAACCGTAATCAGTGGTAAGGATGCAACAGCTCCCGCAGACCCGACAAAGGCTTATGATGCAGTAAACCATTACGAGTTTGCAGGCTGGGATAATGCATTCACCAACGTAACAGCTGATATTACCGTAAAAGCTAAGTTTACTGCAATCGCTCACGCAATCAAGCACACCGATAAGGATGATACATATCATACCGATTCCTGTGATTGCGGCTACAGTGTAGACGTTAAGCACACAGAAACAAGTGCGGTTACAACAAAGGCATCCTGTTATGCTGGCGGTGTAAGAACCTACACCTGCACAGTATGCGGCGG
>JAZULG010000168.1:0-10918 GCA_045603005.1 Acutalibacteraceae bacterium | reverse complement strand
AGGTAAATCAGATTGCCTGTCAGAAAACAATGCCTATGGCACCCTTCAGCACAAACGGTCCCGATGCACATACCTTCGGGCTTGAGCCGCACTTCGGATGCTGTACCTCAAACTTTAATCAGGGCTGGCCCAAGCTCACTGTTGCAGCCTTTATGCATAAGGACGGTACAGTGTTGAATTCAGTTATGATTCCGTCTGTGCTGAATGATAAGGGAATAATTATCAGGCTTGAAACTGAATATCCGTTTAAAAATAAAGCGCGGTACATAATAGAAACGGACAGAGCCTTTGATTTTGTAATCCGTATTCCCTCATTTGCCGAAGGTCTTACAGTAAACGGCGAAGCGAGAGAAAGCAAAGACCTTGAATTTGCTGTAGCTCAGGGAAAAACAGAAATTGAAGTTGAATTTCAGACAAAACCATATTTAAAAAAGAGACCAAACGATCTTTATGCATTACAGATGGGCTCCTTGCTTTTCTCAGTTCCCGTTTCATATAAAAAAGAAATGAAGGAA
Organism: Acutalibacteraceae bacterium; assembly: GCA_045603005.1. GTDB lineage: Bacteria > Bacillota > Clostridia > Oscillospirales > Acutalibacteraceae > UBA6857. Next base: position 10,403 of record JAZULG010000168.1, on the reverse strand, counting down.
TACACGAGAAGGGGAGTTGAACGAAAATTCCCGTATTGCGATTATGAATTTATCCCTGAAACAGATTGGAATTACAGCTTTGCGGATGATGAATTTGAAATAAAGCATAACGGTGTCGGTAATATTCCCTTTTCTCAGAATAATCCGCCCGTAACAGTAAAGGCAAAAATGCAGCAGATTAACTGGGGTCTCAAATTTCCTTATAAGAGCATTGCAAGAAAAACACCGAAATCAAGAAATCCGATTTCAGATGTAAAGGAAATCGAGCTTTATCCCTACGGCTGCTCGAGACTTAGAATGACAGAAATGCCACTTCTGAAAAAATAAAAAAGCTCCGGAAGTCCAAAGCTTCCGGAGCTTTTATTTAAGAGATCATATTATTCAATGCCGTTTTCGTCGAAATCAAATACGGTATGAAGAGCAACATTGATGATTCTTTCGATTGTTTCGGGCTTGATGATGTCGGCAACATCACGTCTTGTGTGATAATAATCCGCAGGAGCGGGGACCGAAGGCATCACATACTGCCTTGATACCGTCAGCGGCATAATCGCGAAGCTCGGAAAGACCGGTTTTGGCATTTTTCAATGTTTCCTGATAATTCATATTCATTCTCCTTTAATTAATGTTACTTCACCACTATATAACGTGATATAAAAATAATCAAGAGCGAGGCGAAAAATTGGCAGTCTTTTGCCTGATAAAGACTCGTATTCAGAAAAATGAAGCTGCAAGAAGCGAAATACCGTTGAATTTTATTGCTTTATGTGATATAATCTCCAACAGTAAAAAAGGAAAGAGAGATTTAATATGAAAAAGAATAAAGCTCTGGCACTTTTACCCATCGGGGTATTCGTTGCTCTTTATCTGTCCCTCGGTATAATTTTTGAGTATGTTATGAAAATCCCTATGGGCTTTTACAGTGTACCCGTTGTGGTGATTTTTATGGTAGCACTTTTTGTTGCAGTGCTTCAGACAAAGGGTCAGCCGCTTGACAGAAAGTTTGAAATTATGGGCAAGGGAGTCGGTGATAAGAATATTATCACAATGCTTCTCATTTTTATGCTTGCGGGTATCTTTGTTGGTGTAGCAGGAAGAAGCTCAGCGGAAAGCGTAGCCTATTTTATGCTTTCGGTAACACCGCCGAAGCTTGCAGTAGCGGTTCTGTTTATTGTAAGCTGCTTTGTTTCCACCGCTATGGGAACCTCTGTTGGAACAATCACTCTGATAGCTCCTATTGCAGTTGCGGTAGCGGAGGGCTCAGGCTTCTCTTTGCCGCTTTGTGTCGGTACTGTCGTAGGCGGCGCTATGTTCGGTGATAATCTTTCATTTATTTCGGATACAACAATTGCCGCCTGTAACGGACAGGGCTGTAAAATGAAGGATAAATTCCGCACAAACCTTGCAATAGTAGTTCCCGCTGCGATAGCTACCCTTATTCTCATCGGTGTGCTTTCCTTCAATGCGGATATTCCCGAAAAGGTAACCGGAGAATATAATATGATACAGATAATCCCTTATATACTTGTTCTTATAAGCGGAATTGTCGGTGTAAATGTTTTCGTCACTCTTCTTATAGGTATATTATCGTCAAGCGCAATTATGCTTTTTACCGGAGCCGTGAAATTTCCTGAGCTTCTCACAAATATGGGCACAGGCGCATCGGGAATGTTTGAAACCTCAATGGTAGCAATTCTTGTTGCTGCTATGGGAGCACTTATAAAGCATAACGGCGGCTTTGATGCCCTTCTTTCAGGTATCCGCCGTGTGTTCAAGGGTAATAAGAGCGGTCAGCTCGGTATCGGTCTTCTTGTAGTTCTTATTGATATAGCCACTGCAAACAATACTGTTGCAATAGTAATGGCAAACCCCATTGCAAGCGAAATGGCAAAGGATTACGGTATCGCAAACAAAAAGACAGCATCTATTCTTGATACCTTCTCCTGTATAGCTCAGGGCTTCCTTCCCTATGGTGCACAGATTCTCGTTGCTGTTTCCGCAGTTACTACTCTCGGCAAGGAAATATCAGCCTTTGATACAATCGGAAATCTGTTTTATCCCATGATGCTTCTTCTGAGCTCACTTTTATTTATCTTCGTAATACCCGAGAAAAAGAAGAAGGCATAAAAAGAATATTCAGCCGTTTCTGTGGAAGCGGCTGTTTTTATGTATAAGCGCAGAGTGCGGTGCATAATATATATAAAAGCAAGAAAGAGGTGTTTTATGAAAAAAATAAATATGCCGTGTCTGATCTTTTATATAGTGTTCGCAGAAGCAATCGGAGGGCTTTCTGCGCTGATAACGGGAAGCTTTTCAGATTTTTTCGAAACCTATAAGGCACCGCCGCTTTTACCGCCCGGTTGGCTTTTTCCCGTTGTGTGGGTGATACTTTACGCATTTATGGGATGGTCTGCTTATCTTATAAGCATTTCAAAGGCTGAGCCCGACAGAATAAAGGCGTCTATGACAGTTTACTGGGTACAGCTTGCCTTTAACTTTTCATGGAGTATAGTTTTCTTCCGCCTTGAGTGGCTCTGGGGAGGAGCGGCGGTGATAATTGCTCTTCTTTTACTGATTGCGGTTATGATTCTTCTTTTTGCAAGAGTGGAGAAAAAAGCGGCACTCATAAATATACCATACCTTATATGGGTAGCCTTTGCGACCTATCTCAATATTGCAACGGCGCTTATAAACTGAGGTACTAGGGATTAGGAGCTGACTTCATCAGCATCGATATACCTGCTGTGCGGGTACGATATGCCTTTGGCTCGATATATGCCTTCGGCAAATGCGATTGATGCCCGAAGGCCATCCCTGACTACTGGCTACTGACTACTGACTACTAAAAAATGGCTGTAATTCATTACAGCCATTTTTTTATAAATCGTCAGCATCCTGAACAGGCTTGTCAAAGGCATCCTCGGGAACTCCCGTGTATGAGCCGAGAACATCGCTCAGAACTCTTGAAGTAGGGATATCTTCGTTTTTTCTCAGGAACTTATCAGAATCGATATTTTTGTCTGTTGCCTTGTTGTCTCTGTGAGAGCGTCGGAAGGCTTTTCTTTTATCCACATTTATCACCTCTTTAACAGTTTTCCCTGACGACAATAAAATATCTTGTAAAATAATAAAAAAATATGTAAAATAGATGCAACAGATGATGAAAATTTTTACTCTTATCAGGTGAAGGTCAGGTGATGAATATATGAGCTCAGTATTTATTGAAAACCTTGTTTTACGCTCTCAGCAGGGAGATACTCAGGCTTTCGGGGAGCTTTACGAAATGTTCTCCAAGGATATGTACCGCTTTGCCTGGTATTATACGGGTGAAAGGTATCTTGCCGAGGAAGCAGTCAGTGAAGCGGCCCTTTCAGCCTTTGAGAATATCCCTTCACTTAAAAAGGCAGCAAGCTTTAAGCCGTGGCTTTTTAAAATTCTCTATAATGAGTGTAAAAGACAGCAGAAAAGCAAAATAATTTCCGTTTCCTTTTGTGAGAGTACCGATGAGGAGAGGGAGTACATAACCGGGGATGCGGATGAAGCAATCGCTTTGAAAAACGCTCTGAAAAAGCTGAGCGACGAGGAAAGGGAGATATTGATACTTTACTATTCCTGCGGATACTCCTCAAAGGAAATCAGCAGTATAACGGGTATAAGAGCCTCTACACTGCGCTCGAAAATAAGCAGAGCAACCGAAAAGCTGAGAAAGCTTTTGACTATGTAAGGAAGGTGGCAATTTATGAAGGATAAGCGTACAGAAGACTTATTTACGGCAGTGCCCGAAATGCCCGATAGTCTTTCAAAAAGCAGTATTATCGAAAAAATTGAAAAAAGAAATATTAAGCAAAAGAAGCCTGAGAAGAAAAGAGATAACTCTTTCTTGCTTGTTGCGGCGATGTTTATGGTGCTTCTCATAGGCGCACTTGCCTTCAATGGCGGCTTCGGAAATAAAGCACCCGTAGCACCAAAGCAGCAGACCACGGCTCAGACACAGCAGTCGGTAAAGCCTGAGCCGATAAAGCCCGAGCCTGTCGAAAAGAAAGAGCTTCCCGAGGGTATATATACCTTCGAAAGCCGTGAGCAGGTTGAGGAGTATTTCAGATATGTATATGAAAAAAATATAAACAGCTATTTCTATGTTACAGATGATAGCGCAGTTGACTTTGAGGCAGGTGCTCTTAAGGGTGAAATCGCAACAGAAGGTGTAACTGCTCCGGTAATCAATTCTGCCACAGGCTCAGTTGAGGAGAGCTTTGCCGACAGCTTCACGGGCACCAACACACAGAACGGTGCTGACGAGGGTGATATAATAAAAAATGACGGAAGATATCTCTATATAGTAAGCTATATAAACACAGCGTCCTATGTTAAAATTGTGGATACAAGAGATATGAAGGTTCTTTCCGAGCTGAAATACGATAACGCAGAGGGCTACAGCCTTTCAGGTGAAATATACATCAAGGGTGACAGACTTGTTGTGTTTTACAATAAGCTTGAATACCTTAAAAGCGGAGTGTATAACGGCTTTGTCTGCTATGACTACTACGGCGGCGACGGAGAGACCTTTGCGGATATCTATGATATTTCCGACAGAGCAAAGCCTGAGAAGCTCTTTACCGTCAGTCAGGACGGCTCGCTCATTTCATCACGTATGATAGGAAACGTGCTTTACACGGTAACGAGATATACCGAGTTTCCCGATGGTAAGGATGAGGATTACTACTGTGTACCCTCGGTAAACGGTGCTGAAATTGCCTGCGAGGATATAATCCACTTTGATGAGGACGGAGTATCCACCTACACGATTATAACTGCGACGGATATTACCGACGAAAAGGCTGAAAGCGGAAAGCTCAGCATACTTTCAAATTCAACGGGAATATACTGCAGTGAAGGCAATCTTTATCTTGCAAGAAATTACTATGCGGATGAGAGAAATAAAACCTTTATCACAAGGATTTCTCTTAACGGTACCGAGATAAGGTGTGAAGCAAGCGGCGAGGTTGGCGGCTGCTATAACGATAAGTATGCCTTTGACGAAAAGGGCGGATATCTTCGTGTTGTCACCACAGAGTATGACTACAAGACCTATCGCAACGTATGCTCACTTTATATTCTCGACGAGGAGCTTAAGACCGTCAGCAGTATAGCAGACATCACCGAAGGTCTCAACGAAGAGGTCAAGGCGGTACGCTTCATAGGTGAAAAGGCCTATGTCATAACCTTTGAGCAGACAGACCCGCTTTTCGTGCTTGATCTTTCCGATGTGAAGAATCCTGCAGTAAAGGGTAAGCTCTTTATGCCCGGCTACTCAACCTATCTTCATCCCATCAGAGAAGGAATACTTCTCGGTATCGGCTACGGCGGTACGGAAGACGGTGAGGATATGAGTAAGCTCAAGATAGCTCTTTACGATGTTTCCGATATGAATAACCCGAAGGTGCTTGACGAGTTTATAATAAACAACGGCTATACTGATGTGAATTACGATGCGAAGGCTCTTATTCATTTCCCTGCAAAGAATATCATAGGTATCCCCGTTACAATACACAGCGATAACGGCTACGGAAATCCCGTCAGAAGCTTTGCAATTATAAACTACGAAGGGGACAAGCTTTCATCGGTAAGCGGCTTTGTGCACGAAACAGAAAGCAAATACTACTACGGCGGCAATTTCAGAGGTACCTGCATAGGCGACTACCTTTACACAATAGATACCTGTGCTGTTATTGAGCATAGCCTTTCCGACGGAGAAAAGCTCAGAGAATGCATCCTTGCCACCGAGGAAGATTTCAAGATTGAATATGAGGTTGAAGACTATAAAAACGGAGTTGTTGTAGCAACCTCATCGGCATTTATTCCCGAATAAAAACTATGAGAGGCTGTATAAAAACAGTCTCTCCTTTTTTCACATTGACAAATACTTTTTAGGGTGTTATCATTTAAGCAATAAAATATAGGAGTGTTAAATTATGTTTTGCAGATTTTGCGGTAAAAAGCTTGATGACGGAGCAACCTTCTGTCCTTATTGCGGCGGTAAACTTGAATTGCCCGAGAAAGAGGTTGTGAATATAACTGATCAGAACAATTATCAGTCCGTTACAGCGGTTGATGAGCCTAAGAAGAAAAAATCAAAGTTTCCCATAATTATTGTTGTTGCTCTTGTGCTTGTTGCGGCAATTGTGGCAGGTACGGTATTCCTTCCCGGAGTGTTCAAAAAAGATGATACACAAGAGGTGCAGAACACAGAAGCAACACAGGAAACACTAAGCGTGGAGACAACACAAACTACAGAAACGACACAAGTAACGGAAATGACACCGGGAACTCAGATAACACAACAGTCACAAGGAACACAGGCAGACAGTAACCTTGAAACAGTCTGGCTTGTCAGTCGTTGTACAGATCGTTTTGATTACTCTGTTGTTTTATATGATGCTGATGGAAATATAACCAATTTAAAAAAATATAAAAACAATCAGGAAGTTGAAGAAGTCGTTTATGCTTTCGATGCAAAAGGAAACTGTACGGAAAAAGTATCTTACGAAAACGGAGAAGAAGAGTATCGTGATACCTATGAGTATGATTTAATGGGAAATTGTACAGAAGAAACCAACTATACAGCCGGCGAAGAGGAATGTAAAAATATTTATATTTATGACGAAAATGGAAACTGTACGGAGGAAATCCGCTATTACAAAAACGGAAACAAAGGTTACCTTATATATGAATACGATAGCAAAGGAAATCGCGTAAAAGAAATAGACGGTGATACAGGTGAGGTTGGGTACACTTGGGAATATGATGAAAACGATAACTGCATAGAAGGTATTTGGTATATCGGAGATCCGTTTGAACGTCGTGTTTACAAATATGACGAACAAGGAAATCTCATTGAGTATGGAACCTATGGCTATGACGATGGTAAAGAAGGACTTCACTCAACATATAAGTACGATGGAAACGGTAACTGCGTAGAGAAAATAAGTTATTATTACGGAACCAAAACAGAAGAAAAGAAATTTGAATACATATCGATTGCGGCTACATCGGAACAAGCGGAACGGCTCAGAAAACAACAGGAATCTTTGATTTTCTAACCAACACCACCCGAAAGTTCACTCTGAACTTTCGGGTGGCAGCTTTCTTATTCAATTCCCTTAAGAGCCTCAAGCTCTTTTTTGTCAACTCTGATCTGTGAATCCTTGAGCACGTTGACCTCTTTGCGGCTTACGGTGATAGGAGCCGCATCGGGTCTCTTTTCAAGAGAAACCTTGAGCATACCTGTGAGAAGGTTAAAGTCCACAACGGTACCCTTACCTTCCTTTGTTTCAACAATAGCGCCGTTTTTAGGTGTAACTCTGAGAAGATGCTCATAAGCCTCCTGCTCATATTTGAGACAGCACATAAGTCTGCCGCAGGTGCCGCTGATTTTAACGGGGGAGAGGGAGAGACTCTGCTCCTTTGCCATTTTGATTGAAACAGGCTGGAAATCACCGAGGAAGGTGTTACAGCAGAAGGGGCGTCCGCAGATACCGAGACCGCCTACCTTTTTGCTTTCGTCTCTTACGCCTATCTGGCGAAGCTCGATTCTGGTGCGGAAAACTGCCGCAAGGTCCTTCACAAGCTCACGGAAATCTACTCTGCCGTCAGCGGTGAAGTAAAAGAGAATCTTGTTTCTGTCAAAGGTATACTCAACGTCTACAAGCTTCATATCAAGCTTATGCTGCTGAATTTTTTCAAGGCACACGTCGAAGGCTGCCTTTTCCTTCTCTCTGTTTTCTCTTACGGTTTTAAGGTCAGCTTCGGTAGCCATCCTGAGTACGGGCTTGAGAGGTGCGGTAATTTCCTCATCGGGAAGCTCACGGTTTGCTATAGTAACCTCACCGCATTCAAGACCTCTTGCAGTTTCAACGATTACCTTGTCACCCTTGTTGTATTTAGCGCCCTGAGGGTCGAAATAATAATTTTTTCCGACCTCCTTGAAGCGTACTGAAATAATTTCTGCCATATATAAAACTCCTTTTAGTTAATTGAAAGCTTGATTGTATAAAGCAACGAGCAGAGCCTCGTTATTGCAAGATTATGATTCGGAGAAAACTGAAGTGAGTCGGAAAACTCCTGAAGTGTTTCGAGAAGAGCTGCTGTTTTTTTCTGTGTGAAGCATGAAGCAAGTTTTTTAGCCGCAGATGAGTCTTCACAAAGCAGATCCTTACCGCCGCAACGTATAATAAGAGCGTCCCTGACAATGGGTATCATAGCAGATACGGTAGAGGCAAAAAGCTTTTTATCCTTTTGGAAAACTGCGGTTTTCTTTATGAATGAGAATTCGTCCTGAGTTGCAAGGCTGATTATAAGCTCGGTCGCGAGAGCTTCAGCTTTGTTATCCTTGCTGTTTCCCTCGATAATTTCTTCGCCGAGAGAATAGACCGTTGCCCGTGAAATTATGGTGTCAAGAAAAGCCGATTTTGAAGGGCAGGTGAGAATAAAGCAAAGATGTGGGGCGGGCTCTTCAAAAATTTTGAGAAGGGCATTCTGAGCCTGAGGATTCATAAGATTTGCCTGACGGATAATGAAAACGCTTTTCTTAGCTTCATTCGGAAAAAGCAGAGCCTCATTTTTAAGATTACGTATAGCGTCAACCTTGATCATAGTGCTGTCGCTGTCTTTTTCAACAATGTGAAGGTCGGGGTGTATACCCTTCTGACACTTCACACAGTGAGAGCAGACTCCGCAGGGCTTCTGATTACCTTCGCACATAATTGCCGAAGCGATTTCGGTGGCGGCAAGAAAGCGTGACTCATCATCGCTTCCCTCCAGAATGAGGGCATGAGAAAGCTTGCCGGAGCTCACGGCAACAGATATTGAGTTTTTAAAGCTGTCCGTTGCCTTTATGTTATAAAACATACCGAAACCTCATATAAATCAAACATAATCTTGAGTATTATACAATAAAAAGCCGACTTTTACAATAGAAAAAACACTTTTTATTCCCTGCGGAACATTTTTACTGATAAAAAAGCACAAAAAAATTGTAAAATACTGAAAAAATAAACAAAAAATTAAAATAGGTATTGATATTTGAAAATTATGTGCTACAATGAGGTTACCAATTTAAAAGGAGGTCAAGACAAATGGCATTTGTAATTAACGATGATTGCATCTCCTGCGGTGCATGTGCAGACGGTTGCCCCGTTGGTGCTATTTCAGAAGGCGATGGCAAGTATGTTATCGACGCTGATGCTTGCATCGATTGCGGCGCATGTGCAGACGGTTGCCCCGTTGAAGCTATCGAAGGCTAATTAAACACGAGAGGCTGTTGCATCGCAACAGCCTCATATACTTTTTAATGGGTAGTAATAAGGGAGAAAAGGAGGTGTCACCGTGATTGCAGGCATAGTCAGCGAATATAATCCCTTTCATAACGGACATATGTATCACATAGAGAAAACCCGTCAGTCGGGTGCTGATACCGTTGTCTGTGTTATGAGCGGCAATTTTGTCCAGAGGGGTGAATGTGCCATTCTACCGAAGCATAAGAGAGCCGAAGCGGCAATCAGAGGCGGCGCCGACCTTGTTATAGATTTACCCGTACCCTGGGCGATGAGCTCTGCAGAGAGCTTTGCAAGGGGGAGTATAAGTCTTCTCTCGGCTGTAGGTATTGATATGCTGTCCTTCGGAAGTGAGGTTGACAGTAAGGCTCTGTTATATCGCGCTTCAGAAGCGACCGAGGATGAGAGAGTATCTCATCGCATAAAGGAGCTTATGAGCGAGGGAATGAGCTACCCTGCGGCACTGTCAAAGAGCACCGATGAGATATACGGTGCGGAGGTTTCCGCTCTTCTCGCTCAGCCTAACAGTACTCTTGCCGTGGAATATATAAAGCAGATAGAAAAATACTGTCCCGATTGTGATATATTGCCCGTAAAAAGGGTGGCGGTAAGCCACGACAGCGGGGAGATAAACGGAGAGTTTGCCTCGGCAAGCCTGATCAGGGAGCTTGCCTCTTGCGGCGATGTGTCCCGTTTTTTACCTGACTTTTCATTAAAAATTACCGATGACCTTCACCGGGTGGACTTTGCCGAAAGGGCGATACTTTCGGCGTTGAGAGAGACTTCCCGTGAGGACTGCTCACTTTATGTTACGGATAAGAAGGGGCTTTCCGACAGAATATATAATGCCGTTAAAGAGGCAACAACCCTCGAAGATCTTTACGCACTGGCAAAAAGCAGAAACTATACCCATTCGAGGGTACGCCGTGAGGTTATGAATATTTATCTTAAGATACCTGCGGAAATTTCCCTGAAAACACCGCCTTATATAAGGATTCTTGCGGCAAATAAAAAAGGACTTTCCCTTCTTAAGAATGCAAAGCTTCCCAAGTCGGATCGTAGCCATGTCGT
>JAZULG010000167.1:0-16237 GCA_045603005.1 Acutalibacteraceae bacterium | reverse complement strand
ATGGCTACGATCCGACTTCTCAGAAGAATTGCCGCTATGAGCGAGGAAACGGAGCTTTACTCGCCGACAGTACCAGTTGCAGGTAAGGAGCTTTTCACCTACGGCTATCTCAGCGACAACAAGGATAATTTCAGAAAAGCCTACAATATGCTCGCCGATGAAAAATCAAAGAAAAGCTACACTGATGTGCTGAACTTCAAGATAAGCGGCAAGCCTGAGTACCTTTTCCGCTGTCACAGCGATAAAGAAGAGGTCTATAAAAAGCTTATCCCTCTCTCGGATAACGAGATTATAGTTGACCTTGGTGCTTACGACGGCGATACAATAAGAGAATTTCTCGCGGCAACGGACGGAAGGTACGAAAGGATTTACGCCTTCGAGCCGGATGCAAAAAACTTCAGAAAGCTCTGCAGAAAAACCGAGGGTATGCCTCAGCTTGAGCTTTTTAACATCGGAGCATGGGATAAAAAAGAAACTATCTTTTTTGACGTGAAGGGCGGACGTAATTCTCACCGCAGTGACGAGGGTATACCCATTGAATTTGACAGTGTGGATAATCTCGTCTGCGATAGAGTCACTCTTCTTAAAATGGATATTGAGGGCGCCGAGCTTCATGCTCTGTGCGGCGCAGAAAGAACAATCCGTTCTTTCAGACCTAAGCTTTATGTCTGCGCATATCACCGCAATGAGGATATGTTTGCTCTGCCCTTTAAAATTCGTGAGTTGTGTGAGGATTACCGCATATTCTTCCGTCAGCATCCTTATATCCCCGCATGGGAAGCAAACTTTTACGCCACGGTGTAAGTATTGTCCCTCTTTACAGACAAAAAAGCTGTCAGCAAACGCTGACAGCTTTTTAATTACTGCTTATTCATATCAGAAGGGTGAGGAAAGATTGCTCTTGACAACTCTTGCGAATTCCTCAAGCTCCTTCTTGATTGTCTTTACACTTCTTGCCTTGTAGCCCTCGATGGGATTTTCCTCGATAAGCTTTTCTTCAAACTCGGTGTAATCCTCTGTAACCTTATCTTCCTTGATTACAGCTGACCAGCTTGTTACCTCATCCTTTGCAATGAAGTACATAATATGGTAACCGAACTCAGTTTCAACGATACCTACGTCGCCTGCTTCTCTGCCTTCTGCAAGTGCCCAATCTTCAAAGGCAGCAACCATTCTGCCCTCTGCAACGCCCTCATAGATACCGCCCTTATCAGCGTTACCGTCAGCTGAATGTTCCTTTGCAAGCTCGCCGAAGCTTTCCTCAGTCATATCGCCCTCAAGATATTCAACAAGGATATCCTGAGCTTCCATATAAAGCTGTGCATCCTTTGTTGTTTCAAGGTCAACATCAATGTAGATGTTTGCATCCTTATACTTTGTTGTGTCGATAAGCTCGGGTACTCTTGGTTCCTTGGTCTCTGCTTCTGCCTCTGCCTCTGTTTCGGGCTTTGTTTCAGCTTCCTCAGCCTTTTCTTCGCCCTCTGCAGCCTCAGCCTTTTCATCTGTTTCAGCCTTCTTATCCTCTTCCTTGGGGAACTGGATAAGGATATGTCTTACATCGTAGGTGTATTCTGTATCAATCTTATGAACAGTTTCATCCACCATATATACTGTGTAGCCTACGGGAGTCTTTTCAGCGATACAGGTGTCGCCTTCTTTTCTTTCCTCGTCGAAGAGCCAGTCTGCAATCTTGAGCTTTTCAGCCTCGGCCTTGTCTTCGCCTTCCTCAGCCTTTTCTTCTGTTTCAGCTTCGGTTTCTGCTTCTGTCTCTGTTTCAACTTCAGCCTCTGCTTCCTCTTCGGTTAATACATTACCTGCAGTGCCGACAGCGGCATATAAAACATCATCCTTGAGTGTAAGTGTGTCGTCTGTCTTGTATGACTCATACTTCTCGTTGCCGGCGGTCTTTTCAAGCTCGGAAACAGCAAGAAGGAATGCTTCTTCACTTTCTGCAGCAGCAAGAATCTCTGCATTTGCCTTTGCGGTTTCAAAATCAAGCTCTGCGCCCTCTTCGGGAGCAAGTGCCTTTACGGTGTATACTCTGTAGGAAACAACGCCGTAATCCTTGGTCTCTTCAAGATAAATCTTTTCGAGCTCTTCATCTGTATAAACTGCTGTAATCTCATCGTTTACAACTGTGCTTACCTTCTGAGCGAGAGCAGCCTCGGTGAGAATCTTCTCATAAAGCTTGGGAGTCATACCCTTACCGTAGCCGTACTCTGAACGAAGGAAGTTGGGATAACCGTAGCCGTATAATTCAGCGGTCTGCTTCATACTTGCGATTTCGCTCTGTACTGAAGCAAGCTCTGCAGCATCAAGAGTGATGCCGTTCTTTTCAGCATAGCTTACATAAGCCTTTACAGCGCGGACTCTTTCCTTTGCAGTGTGAATAAGATAGTCTGCGAAGGTAGGATTCTCAATACCCTCAACCTCAACGGGTGAAGGAAGATTATCGGGCTGCTCGTAAACGTCAAAGCCTTCAAGCTCATAGCCGCTCATAGCGTACTGAGCATACATCTCGTATGTCTGCTTTGCGTAATAAACAACCTCGTACTGGTCAACGTCTGCACCGGCAACCTGCATTATTTTCTTGCCTCTGTTGAAGATACCGAAGGAGTTGAGTACGACGGATACGATACCTATAATAATAGTGGCGACAATAACAATCGATACTACTGACTGTCCTCTGCTGCCGACAGAGACGCTCTTCTTTCCTTTAGAATTCTGCTTGGCTGCCTTTGCAATACGTGCTTTTCTTTCCTCGCGGTAAAGCTCGGCAGCGCTTTTTTCCTGTTTTGCCATTAGTTTCATCCTTTTCTAATTTGTATTTGGAGCCTATCAACTCACAACTAAATGCTATTCTATACTATTTTATAAAAAAAAGCAAGTATCTGAAAACTATTGTTTCGTGTATAAGAAAAAAAGTTAAAAAAACAGACAAAAATTCTCCTCTTTTTTCTACATTTCAAAAGGGTACAGTCCGTTTATTAGGTCTGTGCTTTTCTTTTATACCCATTATTATTGACACAAACGAATTTTCAGCCTAAAATTATATACAAAGAGAACAAATGTTCGATAAAAATGACGGAGGTACGTAAAAATGGAACTTGATAACGATAAGCTTCAGGGCTACTATGACCGCAGTGCCTTTACAGGTTGGCAGGCAAGAGCCCGCGAAGCAGAAAAGGAAGAAGCACTCCTCAGAAGAAAGGAAGAACTGAATTCACTTGTAAGAAAGGTTATAAAGCAGGAGCTCTCTCCCTTCGACAGAAGGCTCGTTGAGCTTCATTGGTACAAGGGTATGACAAAAAGCGAAATCGCACTTATGCTCGGCATAGACCGTTCAACGGTACACCGCCATTTCACCGCAATAAACGAAACGGTGTATGACAAGCTGAAATATGCGGTTGAACTCATTTACGGTCCCTCGGGCAGTATGTCTGCAGAAAAGCTGATTTACGAAACCGGCAGAACCTATGGCTCTCATATCAATTCCGATGAGATTGCCAAAAGGCTCAGGTCACTCAGAGCAAGCGGCTGCTTCACCTACGAGCTTGTGAGCGACAAAACGGGAATCTGTCAGCTTCGACTCAGACAGATAGAAAAAAGAGGGAGTGTTATGACTATGTCCGAGCTTAAAAAGCTTACCGATTTTTACAACGTCAGCACCGATTTCATCATTTTCGGAGCCGACTGAAAGGAGTCGAAATGAAAGAACTTTATAAAATCTACGCCGATTCTGTCACCGTGCAGAAAAAAGTGATAGACGAAACAACGCTTAAGCTGCTTCAGGCTAAAAACGCCCATAATATATCTGAAATAAAAAGACTCAACACTCTTCTGAGGTTGCTTTATGAGGAAAAATGGGAGCTTGAGGAAAAAAAGCGTCAGCTGAAAAGCTATATTACCTGAAAAAAGTACCTGTCGGTTTTACATCAGCCGACAGGTACTTTTTTATTTATAATTATACTCCGAATATTCAAGCACATTGCGGACAAAAAACAGCGTTACTGCAGAAACAATTATATTGACGGGTACTGTGGCGAAAAACGGTGCTTCGATTGTAAAGTACGGTGAAAAAACAACCGCTATCGCTGCAATTGTCGCAGGTACTGACATCAGCAGTGTGATAAGCATATACACTATTACACTTATAACATTCTTTTCCGAGGTACTGAAAAGGCGCTGCATAATAAGATTCGCTCCGATGAATACAAAGCCGAAGCCGATTCGGGCGACCATGAGCGAAAGGGTGAAGATTATATCCTCCTCCATAATGAAATGCACCGGAATAAAGCAGATTACACTTTCGGCTATAAGCTTCGGTATCTGCTCCCATATCATATTAAAAAGCTTTCTGAAGGGCTTTTCAGGTATGAGATATACGTAGGGGTTGGTCAGCTCCTTCGCCCATCTGCCCGTGGCAACGGTAATTGTGAGCATATATACCGACGTGACAAATATCACCATAGTGTCAGGCATCAGAAATGAGTAAATGGCAAGCATTACCGTTATCACTATCGACATCTTATCGAGGAGAAGTACTCTGCTGCGTCGGTTTTCGATTTTATGCTTTTCTCTTATGGCAGAGGCTCCCTCGCCCCTGCTGAAGCCGCTTCTTCCCACCTTGATTTTTTTCGGAGTAAGCTCCGGAGTCTTGCCCTCCTTTGCGGCTGTAATTGCCGAGAAAGAGGTTTCAGCGGAAAGAAGCACATCCTCATAATAATCGCCCTTTACCCTTGAAAGGATAAAATAATAGGCAAGGCTGAATACCGCTCCCGCTCCGAGACCTATGAGAAGCTTTGTCATCTCTCCCGAGATTGCACCTTCAACAAACAGTGAAACAAAGCCGCTGATTGGGAAAAGACAGAAAAATCCGCTTCTTACGGCTGAAGCCGCATTTTCAAAGCTGAAGCTATAGAGTAAATCCTCTTTTATAACGGCGAGGGCAGCAAAGACCGCAATCACACCGTAAAAAATAATTTTTCCTATTTTCGTTTTTTCATCCGACGAGCCTACCGCTGTATAAATAAGGGTTGCCACCATCTGAGAAAACAATGCGGTAAGTCCGTAGCCTGCGGCAACAAATATCAGAGCCGAATACTCTATACCGTAATACTCCCTTGCAAGAGTATACTGAAACAGAAGGAAAACTCCGAGGTAAAGAGATTTGCCGAGCTGCTGAAGCATACCAAAAAACAGAGCAGACGTGGCCTTTATCGGTGAAACAAATATAAGATTAACATCCGCCATTGTGAAAACCGAGCCGCCGTTTGAAAAGCCGTTTTTTGCCACGGTAACAAATACCGCACAGTATAAAACGGTGATAATAGCGTAAAACTCCTCTATGCTTCTGTAATTCTCATAGATTATTTCTTCCCCTGCCGAAGGGAAAATTGTAACGCCTATGGCGGCAATAAGCAGAAGGGCAAAAATAATCTTTGAAGGCTTTTTTATAAACTGCTTTGCCTGATTTTTAAGCCTTGTTAAAAACAGATAACCTAATGCGCCCATCATTCTGCACTTCCCTCTGAGGTTACCGAGAAGAAGAGCTCCTCAAGGCTGAAGTCACCGTCACTCTTTCTGCGGCACGCCCTGACCTGACCGCCCACCATAACATATACGCTGTCCCAATAGTCCTCTACGCTGTCTATCATATGAGTGCTGATAAGCACTGAGGCACCCTCGTTTTTAAGCTCGGTAAAAATCTCCTTGAGCTGCTTTATGGCGTGGGGGTCAAGACCTACCATAGGCTCATCAAAAATAACCACCTTCGGTCTGTGAACAAGAGCACAGCATATCGAAAGCTTCTGCTGCATACCCTTGGAAAGCTCCTTTGCAAGAGTATCCTTCTTTCCATAAAGCTCAAAGCGCTGCAGAAGCCTTTCACCGAGTCCGTCATCTTCCACTCTGTAGGCTCTGCGGATAAACTCCAGATGCTCGCCTACCGTAAGCAGGTCATACACTGCAGGCATTTCGGGCACATAGCCGAGAATGCTCTTTGCTTCAAGGCTTTTATTATCCGCCCCGTCAAGAGTTATTCCGCCCTCATATCTGAGAAGTCCGCAGATTGACTTTATCAGCGTGGATTTTCCAGCACCGTTAGGCCCTAAAAGTACCGCCGTTTCGCCTGCAGGTATTTCAAGGCTGACATTGTTATTTGCAAGAACCTTACCGTATTTTTTGGTAACATTTTTAACTGAAAGCATATCAGTGACCTTCTTTTCTCTTTAATATGTCAATTTTAGCATACTTTTTTCCTTTTGAAAAGTATAAAACGGATATTTTTAACCTACGGTATGTAGATGTAAAAACAAAAATGCTAATTTGTGAATTTTTGTCAACACGCTGTTGCTTTTTTGCTGTTTTTGTGTTAATATGTATACATTACAACAAAGGAGGTTTTCAGCCATGGATAAAAAACCCGACAGCAGAAGAGTTAAAATGACCAAAAAGCTTCTTAAGGCAAGTCTTATAGAGCTTATGAAGGAGACTCCCCTTCACTCAATCACCATCAAGGATATCTGCGACGGTGCCGATGTGAACCGCAGCACCTTCTACAGACATTACGAAACCCAATTTGACCTTTACGATGATATCATAGATGATATCTCTGCCGACATAGAGGTTATTCTCACAAAGGACTGCGGCGAAAACCTCGACGTATGTCTCTTTCTCACAAAGGTGCTCGAATATATCGAAAAAAACAGAGACACCTTCCTTGTTGTGCTCAGCGACAAGGGCTCACTCAGTCTCGGTGAAACCTTCAACCGTATAACCGGTAAGTTTCTCCCCGCCGAAAGCACCACAGAGCTCGGCGCATATATCGCGCAATTCATTGCCGCCGGTATGACAAGCACACTCTGGACGTGGCTCAACAAGCCGGTACGCCGCAGTGCAAGAGAGGTTGCAAGACTTATCTATGCATTGATGCGTCACGGTCTTCGCGGAGCTGTTGATTTTTCCGCTAAAATCACATAATTCCGGAAGTGAGTGGTATTTATGTTTAATTTTTTTGCAGATGAAAACAGTCTCAGAGACAACTGCTACTTCATCACGGGAACTGACCTCAATCATATTAAAAATGTACTTCGGATGAAGGTCTCCGACCGTCTTTTGGTAAGCGAAAACGGCAAAAGCTCCCTTTGTGAAATCGAAAGCCTTGATGACAGCTGTGCAGTAGTACGCATCATAGAAGAAAACTTTCAGAATACGGAGCTTCCCGTAGAAATACATCTTTTTCAGGGGCTTCCCAAGACTGATAAAATGGAGCTTATCATACAGAAATGTACCGAGCTCGGTGTACACAGAATTGTCCCCTGCGAAATGCACAGATGTGTTGTAAAAATCGAGGACAAAAAGAAAAAAAGTAAAATACAGCGCTGGCAGGCAATAAGTGAAAGCGCCGCCAAGCAAAGCAAGAGAAGTATTATTCCCGAAATCGGCGATATACTCCCCTTCTCTCTTTTAAAGGAAAAGGTATCTGATTTCGATTTGTTTATAGTACCCTATGAAAACGAAAAGGGTATGACAGCAACCAAGCAGACCCTCGACATAATTAAAGCAGGTATGAAGATAGGCATTCTCATCGGCCCCGAGGGCGGCTTTGAGGAAAAAGAGATTGAAGCTATGCTGAAGGCAGGAGCTGTCCCTCTTTCCCTCGGAAGCAGAATACTGCGTACAGAAACCGCGGCAATCACTGCCGTAGGTATGTGTATGCTTCATATTGAAATGAATGTAAAGGAGTAAGATATGATAAGCTTACCCGAAAAATACAAGGAAAGAATGAAAAAGCTTCTCGGTGAGGAGTTCGGAGACTATCTCGCCTCTCTTTCGGAAAAGCCCGTAAGGGCACTGAGAGTCAATACGGATAAAATCTCCACCGAGGGTTTTCTTAAAATATGCCCCTTTCCGACAGAAAGAATACCCTATGTTGAAAACGGCTTTTACTTCGATTTTGACGGCATAGGAAATCATCCCTTTCATCACGCGGGAATGTTTTACATTCAGGAGCCGGGTGCTATGGCTCCCGCCGAATGTATTGACATTCAGCCTGATTGGAAAATTCTCGATATGTGCGCCGCTCCCGGTGGCAAAAGCACTCAGCTGAAAAACAAGCTCGGAAAGGACGGCGTTCTCGTTTCGAATGAGATAATCCCCTCAAGATGCAAGATACTTACGGGTAACATTGAAAGGCTCGGGCTGAGAAACACCGTTACCACCTGTATGGACACAAAAAGGCTCACAAAAAGCTTTCCCGCCACCTTTGACCTCATTATGGTCGATGCCCCCTGCTCCGGCGAGGGTATGTTCAGAAAAGAGGAAATCGCCGTTTCCGAATGGAGCGAGGAAAACGTAAAAATGTGCGCGGTGCGCTCGAGAGAAATTCTCGAGAATGCAATTGAATGTCTCAGAGGCGACGGCTACATAATCTATGCGACCTGCACCTTCTCCCTTGAAGAAAATGAAATGCTCATTGATGATTTTCTCAGTGACCATCCCGAGTTTGAACTCATTCCCGTAAAAAAAGAGGTTGCAGACAGTACCTCCGACGGTATTTTCTTTGACGGCTGCAAAAGTGAAAACATCACCTGCTGCCGAAGATTTTATCCCCACAAAAGCAAGGGTGAAGGACAGTTTATGGCTGTGCTTCACTGTAGGGATTACAGAAATCCTAAAAGCAAAGAAAAAAACACCGTCAGAGACAAAACCGACAGCACCGTTACGGATTTCCTTGCAGATGTGCTGACAGAGTACGACAAAAGCAGCCTTCGCACATATAATTTCCGTCCCGTGCTTTTCGGCGGTGAAATAGACATCAGAGACGGACTCGCCTTCTCCTGCGGAGTGACCGTGGGTGAGGTGAAGAAAAACTATATTCAGCCACACCATCAGTTTTTTATGGCTATGGGTGACCTTTTCAGAAGAAAAATCGACCTTTCCCCCGACAGTGAAGAAATCAAGAAATATCTTCGCGGTGAGGAGTTTGATACCGACTGTGAAAACGGTTGGGCGGTTGTAAGAGTATGCGGCTGTACACTCGGCGGTGTCAAGGTCGTATCAGGCAAGGCAAAAAACCATTACCCGAAGGGGTTAAGAATAAAAGGAGGATAATATCATGAACTTTGAACCTTTATTTCAGCTTTTTTCAAAAATTGTAACTCTTGTTTTCTCGGCATTCTTCTCGGTGTCTTCAATCGGAAGCCCCATGTACAAGGAGCCGCCGAAAACACCCGAGGATTTCACTCCGGTACTGCGCTTTGCCGTCTGCAGTGATATTCATCTGAGCGGCGAAGAGGGAGATGTGAACGAAGCCCGCTTCAGAGAGCTTTTTGATTTCACCGAGGACTACAGCAACTCACACGAAAGCTACACCGGCTTTGATGCGGTTATGGTCTGCGGCGATATGACCGAATGGGGCAGAGAAAAAGAGTACGCAGCATTCAGCAAGGTTATCAGTGAAGAATGTCCCGAGGGCACTGAAATGCTCGTATGTATGGGTAACCATGAATTCATTGAGGAAAGAGAAGGCGAAAGCGAGGATGCCTTCATAAACTACAAAAAATATGTCAGTGAAAATTCCGACACTCACACGGTTATAAACGGCTATCACTTCATCGGTCTTTCATACAGCGACAAGGATGAAAACTTCGGCGAAAAAACGAAGTGGCTCGATGCCGAAATCAAAAAGGCCGTTGCCGACACCGGTGACAAGCCTGTATTCGTTTTCCAGCATCCTCACCCCACACTGACCGTTTACGGCAGCATCAACTGGAGCGATCTTAGCATCAGAAGCGTGCTTTCCAAATACCCTCAGGTGGTAGATTTCTCAGGTCACTCACACTACAATGCGGCTGACCCCCGTTCAATCTGGCAAGGCTCCTTCACCGCACTCGGCACAGGCGGCCTTACGGGTCTTATCGGCAATAACAACTACATCGACGGCGACGCAGGTACAACAATTGAATCCGCAAGCTTTTACATTGTGGAGGTTGATGCAGAAGGTAGCATAAGGATTCAGCTTTATGACCTTGAAAATGATATGTTCTACGGTGAATGTGACTACTTCCTTTCCGATGTTACAGACAAAGCGTCACACTATTACAGCTGGAATAATCTTAAATCCTTTGACACTGCTCCCTCCTTCGCTGAAGGCGAAATCACCGCAGTAACAAACGAAGACGGTGAAACCGTTATCACCTTCCCCGATGCAAAGGGATATTATGATGCTCAGAGCTACACCGTAACAGTCACAAACGGTATACGCAGCATTTACAGTGAAACTATTCTTTCCGACTACGTTCACGCTGTCGATAACGGCAAGAGTGTAAATCTCGGCGTACTCGAAAAGGGCACGTATAAGGTGAAGGTTGTACCTATGAGCCCATACAGCAAACTCGGACGTGAGCTTACGGGCGATATCACAATAGCATAAGTTAAAGGCGTTGTGTCCGATAAGACACAACGCCTTTGTTTTATAAAACTGCTCCGTTTGTTTCCTTAAGAAGCTTATCCTTATCCTTTTTGTTGTAAAGGCTGACACTTCTGAAATAGAGCACGGCACCCATAAGAGCATATACAACCGTCACCCCGATAAATCCTCTGCAGAAGTTACTGTCATTAAATGCAAGTGATACCCCTTTTTCGACACAGCCGATAACACAGAAGTACCTCTCACCTTCAAGGCTGATTTCATCAACAATTATCCCGTTAACTGAGCGGTCATAAAGAGGCTCCTGCAATAAACCGTCGAGAAGCTCATCAAGCTCCTTGAAGGCACTCTTGTTTTTGCCTGCTCTGTTTTCACTTCTGCAAAGCTCCTGACCTTTTTCATCAAAAACAATAACCGCAACAGCAACGACATCTTTGGCGCTTTCGCCGTAGACTTCGGAATAATCCTTTGCATTTACTATATACTCTGCGGCCTGCTGAACTGTCATTTCACCGCTTTCTGTCTTTTCTGCAGCCGCTTCGCAGTTTGTTCTTACATCACTGATAACCGTACCCCCGGAATAACTCTCATAACCCAGATAGGTCTCCGATGCCAGATATATAATAGGTATAACAGATACTGCATACAAAATAACCATAAATATCAGCGTAAAAGCAAAAATTCTTTTCTTCATTTCAAAGCCTCCTTTTCAGATATACGGAATATAACACATCCGCCAAAAAATGTCAAGCTATTAAAAAATCGGCACCCTGACGGATGCCGATTACTTTTCACTATGATTATTTCTTTGCTTTTTCTTTCTTAGCCTTCTTGCTTTTTGCAGCCTTTGCAACTATGCCCGAAAGCAGTGCAAGGGCAAGTACGTTGGGAAGAACCATAAGATAGTTAAACATATCTGTAAGCTCCCATACAAGATCGTTTGAAAGGCATGAGCCGAGGAATACGAAGATAACTGCGATAGCGGCATAAATCTTTTCTGACTTCTTGCCGAAAAGGTAAACAACGTTGACCTTACCGAAGAGGTTCCAGCCGACAATTGTTGAGAAAGCAAAGAAGAGAAGACATATGGCGACGAAGCCCTTACCGATGCTGTCACCAAAGACACTGCCGAATGCAAGCTGAGCCATATTTGCCTTAGTTACCTCTACGCCCTCTGCAGGAGCACCTGTCTGAAGCACACCGCCCTCAGTGTAAAGAGTTGAGATAACAACGAGAGCCGTAATCGTAAGAACTATAAAGGTATCGATAAACACACCCGCCATAGCAAGAACGCCCTGATCGTGGGGCTTTTCTACCTTTGCAAGAGCGTGTGCGTGAGGTGTTGAGCCCATACCTGCTTCATTTGAGAAAAGACCTCTCTTTGCGCCCTGGCTGATTGCCTCTTTAAGAGCATAACCGATGCTGCCGCCGATGATAGCTTCAGGATGGAAAGCATACTTAAAAATCATACCGAAGGTTGCAGGAATATTCTTAAAGTTGATTGCGAGAAGTACAAGACCTCCTACAATGTAAAGACCTGCCATAACAGGTACTATCTTTTCTGTTACGGAAGCAATACGGTCAACACCGCCGATGAAGATGAAGCCCGCAACAAGAGCAACAACTATACCTACTATCCAAGAGGGTACACCGAAGGCTTCCTGGAAGGTTGATCCGATTGAGTTTGACTGAACCATACTGCCCATAAAGCCGAGAGCGAGCATAGCGGCAACGGCAAAGAAGCCCGCAAGGAATTTTCCAAGCTTACCCTTGAAGGCCTTTGTGATGTAATAAACGGGACCGCCGTCAACAGTACCGTCTGCATTGACTACCTTTGTTTCCTGAGCAAGAACTGCTTCGGAATAGATTGTTGCCATACCGAAGAATGCAATTATCCACATCCAGAATATAGCGCCGGGACCGCCGACAAGGATAGCACCCGAGGCACCGACAATGTTACCTGTACCGACCTGAGCTGCAATAGCTGTTGCAAGAGCCTGAAATGCGCTTATACCACCCTGCTGCTTACCGCCCTTTAAGTTGATACCGCCGAAAGCCCTTTTCATAGCCTCAGGGAAACAGCGAACCTGAACAAATCTGGTACGGATTGTGTAAAACAGACCGATACCTACCAAAAGAACTATCAGAACATAGTCTGTCAGGTAGCCGTTAATTGTTGAAACAATTTCAAGAAGTTTCTCTTCCATTTTAGATTCCTCCAAAAAATAAATTGACCGCCCTTTATATAAAAGGCGGCTCGAAAAATAAAGATACAATACAGATAATAAATAGTGTTATCATCTGCTCCGTCCTTTTGCCTGAGAGATTCAGCGCTTCCACGCCTTGCACCTTGGGCACCCGCTATTATCGGGATTCTCCGGAGCCTCCTCCGCTTTCAGTCTTTTTTACAATTCTGAAAGTTTCATCGGGCCTAATGCTGATGAGTATATCACAGTATTTGTGCCTTGTCAATAAGAAGCTTCAAATAATCTCATATTTTTACAAGGTCGCATACAATACATATGTATTTCACCGCAGAATTATGACAGAGAAAAAAGACACCGTTTTGCGATGTCCTTTGTGTTTGTAGCTTAAAATGGCAACATAAACAAATTGGAATTCAATTTATATAATACATTTACTCTTCTACATTAATAAGTATCCACTCTATATTTTCTAAATAAATTTCTCCTGTTGTTCTTGAAAAAATGTATTCACCAATTGTTTCTCCATTGGTTATAATGTGTGGATTATTACCTATTTTTTTTACTGCTTCATGCAACCGCTCACCAATAACATCTTTGAACTCAAATTCAACACAGTATTGTTCAGGTATTTTCCAGTACTGTTCAAATTTAGTATTTTTTAAAGCAACAACACTATTTGAAATAAAACTTTCAAAAGCATCTGAGTATATCAATGCTTCTTCTTTACTATTAGCGTTCACAAAAATTCTTATAAACATATTATACTCCTTGCGAACAATCTCACAAATTCCTATTGAAATGATTATATAACATATAAACCATACTTACAATCGTGTGCGGGTATCAATTCCGTTTGCCCAAAGGGCAACTTCATTGTGCCGTCAGGCACACTTCATTGGCGAAGCCACTTCATTTGCCGCAAGGCAACTTCATTCGTTTATGTCCGCTTTTCGGACAATGAAGTTGACAGCAAGCTGTCAAATGAAGTACTCGCTTCGCTCGTAACGAAGTTATGTCCTGCGGACATAACTGAAAAACCGACTTGTTTCGACAAGTCGGTTTTTGGCAGGGGCAGAAGGGCTCGGTCTCGCCTGCCGGCTCGGTCGGTGCTTCTGCTCCGCAGAGGTCTCCACCGGAGACCCGCACCCCTCGGCACGCGGTTTTGGAGGCTTGTATTCTTTCCTTATTTATAGCCGTTTATCGCCTCTCGGGGGACATATCGGGGGACATTTATTGTTTTTTATAAGAAAAATGCGTTGTTAAAACCACCAATTTAGCACTCCTGATTTTGTATATTTTCACATATTATTCATTCAATATTCATCCCAAAAATCTTTCCTCAAAATGCTCGCACATTCGACTAACCTCCTGTTATAAGGTAGAATAAAACTACCAAGTAACAGGAGGTTTTTCTATGAAAAAGATTAAAATTAAGTTCACCGATTTTGAGTGTAATTTGCTTATAAACGGTATGAACGAGTTTCGGAACATACTTCTCTCGGAAGGTATCTCCACAGAAGATGTTGATGAACTTCTTTTGAAAATCATCAACAAATCCGAACGGTAAGAGGTGATACAATGTCAGACTTTATTGAGGATTTTTACTACGGAAATATCGAGCCGCAGGAATGTACCACCGAACTCAACTCTGAACTTAAAAAGAAACTCAACCAGCTTACACAAGCTGAAGAACAACTGACATCAAAATTATCAGAAGAAGAAAAAGCACTGTTTATGAAATATGCAAGTCAGTCCGGCGAGTTTCTTTGTATAAGCAATGCAGACAGCTTTATCTCCGGTTTCAGACTCGGTGCAAGGTTTACATACGACACATTTTTCAAAAGTCAGAAAGGATGAATACTATGGCAAACATTACTTATAGGAAAGTCAACGGTTATCTTATACCAAATCTCACACTTTCACCCGAAGAAACAGCCATGACACTTGGCAAATGGGGATTGATGCACAAGGACTATCTTCTCAATCACAAGAAAACGTTGTTTACAACTCTTTTTTCACAAGGCAAACTGTGGCAGTATCTCGCAGATATTGATACCCAAGCTCAGCAGATGTTTGATAATCTCGTTGAGCAGATGAAACAGTCCGAAGGTGTAACCGAAAAACTGAAAGAAGAAAATCAGATGGAGTGGGTAGGTGGTATACAGAATATTGAAGCAAGGGCAAGAGAAATTGTAAACAATGAAATAATATTTAACTAGTGAAAACGGCGACAGATTAAATTCTTCTGTCGCCTTAACTTTTTATATTTCAATATTTTTTAGTTCTTCAAGAGCATTATTATATTTACTTATCGCAGCTAGCATTAATTGTTTTCTGTTATCGCTAGACCACTTTGACAAGTTTTCTTTATCAAAATACAACGATAAATCTACTGCTGCACTGGATAAATTCTCATTTGCTCTCGCCCATTTAGATAATTTATCGGGAGGTATTGGCAAATCACTTTGCTTTATAAACCATTTTCGGATTTCGGAATTTAACGAAGGCAAAACATCAATCAATTCTTTTTCTGTTATAACACCATTTAAATATTCGTGAAATTGATTTATAACTCGTTCAGATGCATTAATAATATTAGCTGTGTATTCTTTTGTAATTTTGATTAAAGTATTCATATCTGTAGCATCTTTTTGTAAAATTTTTAATGCATTATATGAACTATTTTTATAAATAAACACATCGTTAATCCAATCAGTGTTTTTATTATGATGATACCATATATTTTTATTTTGTGTATCGTCCACCCAAACAGTATGACATATATAACTACCACTTGCCATATCCATTTCATCATAACCAAAATGACATGTAATTATATTACTGGATTTTCCTTTATAGCGCGATTCACAAACCGCATCAGCATAAACTTCTGCATAAATAATGTTTTTACAGATCTCTTTTGAGTAATCTGCAATGCGATTAAAAGTGGATTGAAAGCGTAAAATAACATCTACTTTTAATTGCTTTGCTTGGTAGTTTTTTATAGGTTTAACGCTATAAATGATATATTCCTCTGTCTCTTGGTATATTTCTTTTATTTTATATGGCTTATAATCTTCTACCTCAAAGAAAATAGTGCCTCCTATACTGGAACGATATATAGGCGTTTGTTTGGACTTACCTGAAGATTTGTTGTATACTTCTGCAAACCTTAAAATAGCCTGATTGATATCATCTAGTGATTTTTTACCTTTTTGTATTAGAAATTGAGAAGTTAATGCATCACAAACAAATCGAGTATACAAGCTAATTTTTCGTTCTTGGTCAAATCCTGAGGTTTGCTCAGCGGCACATGAAGCCATAACAGCATATCCGTATCCTGCAAAAAAATCCACCGTTTCATTTACATCAATTTGTGGTACTATACTTATTTCTGCATTTCCTGAATGACAACTGTCCAATATTACAATTTTGCATTTTATATGTATACTTTCTATCAAATCAACTAAATTTTGCAAAGCTATTGCACAATCGCTTAATGCTAAACTGTTTTTACTTCCATGTCCCGAAAAATAAAAAATCAAAGAGTCATCCTTGTTGGATGTTTTAAGAAAAGAAGCAATTGAATTTGCCGTTG
>JAZULG010000166.1:0-2541 GCA_045603005.1 Acutalibacteraceae bacterium | reverse complement strand
GCAGTTTCAATGATGCTTTTTTATCATAAGGTGAAGGACGATATACTCGACTCTTCTCTTTTGAGAAGGCTTCTTATGTACCTTATCCTGCCCTACGCCTCTTTGAAGTATAAAAAGGCAAGGAATTTCTTCCCCGAAATCGGAAAAGAAATTGCCGCCTCAATGGAAAGACAGTGCCTTACGGAAAAGTCACTTTCCGACAGTACCGACAGAGCCGCCCACGAAAGTGCAAACGCCCTCGGACTTATATTTTCCCACGGTATCGGAGACAATAAGAATGCAGTCTACCGTTTCGGATACGGAACAGGAAAGTGGGTGTATCTGTGCGATGCGGCAGACGATATGAGAAAAGACCTGAAAAAGGGCGGATACAACGTCTTCCTTCTGAGGTACGGAATAAAAGATGAAAATGATATCACCGAAGAAATACTCAGTGACATCTGCGGTCAGCTCAATATGAGCAGTGCCTTTGCGTATGAAGCCTTCGGTGAGCTTGAAGAAAAATCACTTAAGGGAATTGTTGAAAATATACTTATAGAGGGTACCGAAGAGGTTACCCGAAAAATACTGAAAGGAAACAGTGAAAAATGAGAGATCCCTACGAAGTTCTCGGAGTACCGAGAAGCGCAAGTAAAGAACAGATAAAAGCCGCTTACAAGGCTCTTGCTAAAAAATATCATCCCGATAACTATACCTCAAGTCCCCTCAGAGGCACTGCCGAGGCAAAAATGGCCGAAATCAACGAGGCATACGATGCTATTATGTCAGGAAGCGCATCCTCCTACAGAAACAGCGGTTACACCTCTTACAGCAACGGCTTTTATGAGGCCGAGGAGCTTATCAGGCGCGGCGACCTTGACGGTGCGGAAAGAGTGCTCGAGAATATGGACCTCTCGCAAAGGTCTGCTCAATGGTACTTTCTCAAGGGTCAGGTGAATTACAAAAGAGGATGGACCGATCAGGCCTTCAGCTATTTCAATATGGCTTATAATATGGAGCCTCATAACCGTGAGTACGAAAACGCCTTCCGTAATATGAAAAACCGCCAAAGCGGCGGCTACAGAACAACCCACCACTCATCGGGCAACAACGGCTGCTGTGGCTGTGACGGCTGCGATATATGTGAGGGTCTTCTCTGCGCCGACTGCTGCTGCGAATGTATGGGCGGCGATCTGATAAGGTGCTGCTGATATGAAAAGAAACAACAACAGTGCAAAGGTTGCTCTCGGCGCTATGCTCACTGCTCTTTCGGTGGTAATGCTGATACCCTCGGCTCTTGAGGTCTTTGTATATGCCCTGCCTGCCTTGGCAAGTATGCTCGTTGCCTTCTCAGTTATTGAGATGGGCTCACGCTGGGCTTTTACGGTATACGTCTCCACCTCGGTGATATCCCTTCTTACAGTACCAAACAAGGAAGCGGTTATGCTTTACGTTGCTTTCTTCGGCTACTATCCCGTTCTTAAGGCCCTGCTTGAAAGCAGAACAAAAAAGCTTGTTGAATATACTATAAAATTCAGTGTTTTCAACATAGCTATGATAGGCGCCTACCTTTTTATGATTTACGTTTTCGGTATGCCCTATGAAAAGCTTATGGGCATCGAGGGCGAATTCGGATTTTTTGCAAAGCACGCTCCGAAAATCCTTCTCGGACTCGGAAACATTGTTTTCATCGTTTTCGACAAGGGCGTTACCAATGTGATTTCCCTTTATGTTGCCGTGTGGCAGAAGAAATTCAGAAAACTTTTTAAATTCTGACTATTGACTTATAATTCGAAAAGTGATATATTCTAAAAAAACAGAGTAGGCTTTTGTGCGCTCAGTGTCCCGAAGACGGGGAGTTGCTTCGGGAACGAATAGAGTTTATCTTGCGATACATCTGCCGCATCCCGCTGTGAATAAATCATAGAGGCTTAAGCTTCCTTTATCTTTTTCAGCGGACAAGCAAAAAAAAATAAAGGAAGTGTTTTTTTATGGCAAAAAGATCCCGTTCAAAAGCAGAAAAAAGGCTTTTCAGCCTTTGCTCACTCGCTCTTCTGTGTGCTATGCAGATAGTTTTTGCGAGGTTTCTCGTTATACCCGTGGGTGACTCAATGAGGTTTTCCCTCTCCTTTATCCCCGTCGTTATTGCGGCGAGATATTTCGGCATTTTAGGCTCAGTTGCGGTTTACGGCCTCGGAGATTTTCTCGGTGCAATAATCTTTCCGACCGGTGGTGCTTTTCAGATAGGCTTCACTGTCACCGCCGCTGTTTCAGGACTTATTTTCGGCATTTTTCTCGGCAAGGAATGTGAGAAGCCTTTAAGAAAGCTCTTCTCCTTTGATAATAAAGATATCATAAGGATTTTCCTTTCGGTTTTCACAAGTCAGCTCGTATGTTCCCTTTTTCTTAACAGTTTCTGGCTCTCCTTCTATTACGGAGCTCCCTTCTGGGCAAAGTTTGTGATGAGAATACCGCAGGCAGGAATTATGAGCGTTCTGCAGATTGCTTTTATGGTCCTCTTCCTTGATAAAATCTGTAACGCTCTCAGAAAAGCGGGAGTGT
>JAZULG010000165.1:0-5689 GCA_045603005.1 Acutalibacteraceae bacterium | reverse complement strand
TCTCGCCTGCCGGCTCGGTCGGTGCTTCTGCTACGCAGAGGTCTCCACCGGAGACCCGCATTCTCGCCTGCCGGCTCGGTCGGTGCCTCTGCTACGCAGAAGTCGGAGGGCCAAGCGGTCTTAGGAAGACAATTAATTAAGGCAACTCCTTGGCTCACAGAACGACATGGCTACGATCCGACTTTCTCGCCTGCCGGCTCGGTCGGTGCTTCTGCTACGCAGAGGTCTCCACCGGAGACCCGCATTCTCGCCTGCCGGCTCGGTCGGTGCTTCTGCTACGCAGAGGTCTCCACCGGAGACCCGCACCCCACGACACGCTCCGCGTGCCTCGGATTCGAATCGCTTTTATACTCAGACTAAAAAACAATAACGGATACCTTACGGCATCCGTTATTGTTTTTGGCAGGGGCAGAAGGGCTCGAACCCTCGGCACGCGGTTTTGGAGACCGCTGCTCTACCAACTGAGCTATACCCCTATATTAAATTTGGTGGGCCATCAGGGACTCGAACCCCGGACCGTCCGGTTATGAGCCGGATGCTCTAACCAACTGAGCTAATGGCCCATATCAGCTGACTTGCAATAGTATAGCAAAGATGCTCTGTTTTGTCAATACTATTTTTTAAAATTTTTTGTCCCTCAGTCAAAAAAACAGCCGCAAGGTTTTCTGTCTCTTCCCCTGCGGCCGCTATCTTTTTGTTATGCTTTTTTAAAGCGCAGTACATTAAAGGAAAGGGGCTTAAGCTCTGCTACTGCATTGGTGCCGTCTACTGCGGGAAGCGGATTCTGATGCATTGTTACGCCTTCATCTTCGAAAGTGTTTTCCTTGTATACATCATAGCCGTCCATAGACTCGAACTCTACTGCTCTGTAGTCCTCAAAGCCGAGCAGGCTTATATCAAGCTCCATTTTTTCCTCTGTTGAACGGTTGACAGCAAAAATCGCTACCTCGTCCTTCTCTTCGTCATAGGTTGCTATCGCCTCAAGATAGGGTACATCGGTATAATCCTTACAATCGTACTTGGGTGAGGTGATAATCGGTCTGAGGGCGTCACCTCTTGCGTACTTCGACATCTCACGGAAGGGATAGAAGGTAGTCTGACGGAAGACTCCGCCGCCGGTCTTTGTGAAAATTGGAGCAATAACGTTCACAAGCTGTGCAAGGCAGGCTATCTTCACTCTGTCTGCGTGACGAAGAAGTGTGATAAGCATACAGGCAACCACAAGAGCATCCTCAAAATTATAGATATCCTCAAGCTGATTGGGTGCCGTTGACCACCTCTCAACGGGTGCTCCGTTGGAATGATACCAGACATTCCACTCGTCAAAGGAAAGATTTATCTGCTTCTTGCTTCTCTTCTTTGCCTTGACAAAATCACAGACACAGATAACACTGTAAATGAAATCATCAAGCTCAAGGCTCTTTGCAAGGAAGGTGGGCGTATCCTTTCTGTGGTTATCATAATACTGATGAAGGGATATGTAATCAACGTTATCGTATGCAATATCAAGGGCAGTTGCTTCCCAATCTCCGAAGGTATGCATTCCCCTGCTCGATGAGCCGCAGAGTACGGTTTCGATTGAGCCGTCAACCCACTTCATAAGCTTTGCTGCTTCGTTTGCCGTACGGCCGTATTCGGATGCGGTTTTTGCACACATCTGCCAGGGTCCGTCCATTTCGTTGCCGAGACACCAGAGCTTTACACCCCACGGGTCCTTGTAGCCGTGAGAGATTCTCATATCGGAGTACTTTGAGCCGCTTTTATGGTTACAGTATTCAACCAAGGCTCTCGCCTCATCAGGACCTCTTGTGCCTAAATTCACAGCCATCATCGGTGAGGTTTTTGCCTTCTGACACCAACGCATAAATTCGTTTGTACCAAACTTATTGGGCTCGGTAACGCCCCATGCAAGCTCAAGCCTTGCAGGTCTCTGCTCAACGGGACCTACTCCGTCCTCCCAGTTGTAGCCTGAAACAAAGTTTCCGCCCGGATAACGTACAACAGGTACATCAAGCTCGTTTATAAGCTCGATAACGTCCCGTCTGAAGCCGTCTTCATCGGCTGTCGGATGTCCCGGCTCGTAAATTCCGCCGTAAACCGCTCTGCCTAAATGCTCAATAAATGAGCCGAACATTCTTCTGTCTACGCTGCCGATTTTCATTTCGGCGGCAATAGTAATTTTTGCTTTCATTTTTTCTCTCCTTACCTTTTATTATGTTAAACCGTGTACTCTGAAGCAACATCAGAGAAATCTGTCAATATATCCGAAAAGAAGCTCATCTGCTCTCTTTCTTGCATCTTCGTCCCCTGCTAAATCGTGGTCTGCTCCCTCGTAAACATTCAGAACGTGCTCAACACCGTACTGAGTGAGGATTGCATCAAGAGTCTGTGCATTTGAAAAGGGTACTATAGAATCGGCGTTACCGTGATTGATTACAGTGGGCACTGAATCCGCACTTACATAAGCTACGGGAGAAACACTGTAAAGAGCATTTTTTGCATCGTCCTTATTCTCATAGCTGAATCGCTGTCCGCAAGCCTTTGACATAAGATCACTGATTGCCGCTTTGTCGCCGAGAGCGTTGTTGTGATAAAAGTTATCATCGTAAAGGTCTGTAGGACCCGAATTACTGATAACTGCAACGGGTGTAACGGGAGCAGTATTTTTTCTTGCATAAGCGTAAAGCAACGAGAGGTGACCTCCTGCGCTGTCGCCCGTGAGAAGCACTCTGTTGATGTTAACACCTACCTCAGCGCCTTTTTTTCTTATCTCAGCAAGAGCCGCATCAATATCATCAAGCACATCAAGAAGGTCTACATTCTCTGAAATGTAACGGTAGTTTAACGCAGCGGTTGCAACGCCGAGCTCAGATGCACCGTAATTCATTCCTTCCGAATAGCTTTCCTTATCCCCTGCAATCCAGGCACCGCCATGGATAAAAAGCACGAGTCCTAAGTCGCCAGACGCTTCGTACGGTATGCAAAGGTCAACTGTCTGTCTTTCGTGAGTGCCGTAGGACATATCGAGAAAGACCTGACAATCATATTGCTGTCCGCAGATTTGCCCGAGGCCGAAAAGACCTAAAAAGAAAATGATTATTGCCACAAAAAATGCAATAATTCTATCAAACACACTCATTCCTCCTTTAATATATAATGTTTTCTTTTTTCCGCGATGTCAGTATAAACATATTAACATATAAGCGGTATTTTTTCAATAGAAAACTTTATCAATATAAACGCTGACGGCTATTACTTTCCAAAACGAACGATCGGGGAAAAATGTTTACAGCTCAAAATAGCAACTTCGTTCGTTTATGTCCGCTTTGCTGATAATGAAGTAGACAGCAAGCTGTCAAATGAAGTAGTCGATTCGCTCGTAATGAAGTTATGTTCTGCGGACATAAATGAAAAATCCAAGTCCGAAGACTTGGATTTTTGTGTTTACAGCTCGAATTAGCAACAAAGCATTTAGTCTTATTATGCCTTCAACAAAGTGATATTTTCACTATTGTGAAAGTGTTATCGAAACCTGCGGCTCCGGTGTTATTTTGTTTGCATCTTAACTGCCCAAAGATCAATATAACTCACCGAAGGCAAATAAAACTGAAAACGAGATACTTTAACCCAAAATATTTGAAAAATCAAGTTCGCCCTTAAAGAGCTTAGTAAAGAAGTTGAGAATCATTGTGAAAAATCTCATAAATGAAACCAGTCTTGTCTCTGTTGTAGGCTTCTCTACAGGACGGGTCATCCACTCATACTCTGCACAATTATCCTCTGTCATAACTGAAGCTGTCTCGGTTTCGTAATCGAATACCATAAACTGTGAGCCGCTCGTTACGGTATCAACAGTTTCATTTGTACCGTTGAGGAATTCCCAGATGATAGGCTCAAGACAGTCAATTACATCGTGATGGGCATTTTTAAGTATCCATGTTCTGTCGGGCACTCTGCAGGTCGAAAGGTCAACCTGCTTATCGGGTGCGATGTATCTGCCGTATCCTAGCGCTTCACGGCTTGCAATATACTCTGCTGAAAGAGTCTTTCCTACAGGCGCAGTGGTTGCACCGAAAGTGCAGTGAGTAAGGCTTACAAGCGAGTCACTGAGAAGGTCGGCATCCTTAAGGATAGGCATGTTCATAAATCCGTACTTGGCGATGAAGCCGTAGTGAATACCGTTTTCTTCGAGTTTATCGTAGAAGCCATCAAGATCTGATGAAACATGTTCCCTGTAATACTGAATCTTTTCGATGAGCCCTGCATACTTTGTACGGAGCTCTGAGCCCTCTTTACCGAATACAAGATCAAGTGCCGCATCCATATCTTTTTCGTTGACTTCAGTCCAGTAGTTGACCTGTGTAGCCATGCCGAAGGCGTGAAGAAGTGCGGGCATAAGAGCCTTATAAAGCTTTTCGTAAAGCTCCTCTACACCGTCAAGAGCCTTATCGGTAACATTTATCTGATTGAAGAAATCCATTGTCTTGAATACGATTTCATAAAGGACATCTGTAAACTCAAAGCCAACACCGTCACCTGTTTTACCTAAGAAGTCAACCTGACCTGCATATCTTTCAATAGTCTTTGCATCAAATTCAATCTGACCACTGAAAGCCTTTGAGAAAAGAGTTGATTCATTTTGAAGAGAATCACAGAATATAACATTCTTTATGTGACCGAGATGACCGTATCTTTCAAGGTAAGCTGCAAGAAGGCTGCCGCCCATACATCTGCAATACATTGAAACCTGGTCCTGACCGGTTGTTTTAAGAACCTGTAAAACATAAGCATGGAGTCTGTCAACGTGGTCATAGGGTGAAAGACGCCAGTCATAAGCGAAGGCGTACGATGAGTTTGCGTTATAATACCAAGGATTTTTTACTGCTGCTATTGAGTTAGCCATAACCTGAGGATGAACACCTGTGCCCTTTGTGGGATTACCGTTATAGTCAAGGCCTGCATCAGGGAAAAGAGGCTTAAGCACCTCATAGACAGCTCTACCGTAGTTATCCCATTTACCAAAGAGCATACCTTCTAAAACGAAAGGTTTGAGGATATTTACTGCAGTTTCAACGATGGTATCCTTGTCAATGCCGCCTTCACCATCCAGAGAAAGATCTTCAAACTGTGCTACACAGAGGGTACCGTCAGGGTAATAAAGTCCGTCACCGTTACCGCGGATGTAAACGATGGGAGTTCTTTCATTTACAGCAGACACCGAAATTACGGGTGCCATAACCGCAAAAATCATAACAAGAACGAGCGTCAAAGAAATAAATTTTTTCATTGTATTCTTCCTTTCTAAAAATATTTGTATTTATAATAACATAAGAAACAGTAATTGTAAATAAAGGTAATAATTAAATATTATTTATATAGTTGAATGTGAATATTTATATCAAAGCTTTGTATGTAATTCCTACGTAAAAAAGCATATAATCAATTCGAATGAGGGATCCACCAAGTGACAATATACAGCTTTACTGATTACATACACCTGACGGCGATTACATGCCAATACTTCGGATTGGATAAAAAAACGACAAGTTTCTGTGTTAACGGCTCAATTTAGCAACAAAGCATAGAAAAATGGAGAAACATTAAATTACTCCATAATGTTTTCTATTTTTTTGACTATTCTCTGTGCAGTTTCCATCCAATTGCCCTTTTTAGTTTTTCCTATTACAAG
>JAZULG010000164.1:0-2141 GCA_045603005.1 Acutalibacteraceae bacterium | reverse complement strand
AATACGCCGCTCAAGAAGCGGACTTCGTGACCCGAAAAGACCTATGGGCTCCTTCATTTTCCTCGGTCCTACGGGTGTGGGTAAAACGGAGCTTTGCAAGGCTCTCGGAGCTACCGTTTTCGGTGATGAGAATGCGGTTATCCGCTTTGATATGAGCGAGTTTATGGAAAAGCACAATGCCTCCCGTCTTGTAGGTGCACCTCCGGGCTATGTGGGTCACGAAGAGGGCGGTCAGCTTACGGAGAAGGTACGCAGAAAGCCCTACAGTGTAATACTCTTTGACGAAATCGAAAAGGCACACCCCGATGTTTTTAATATGCTTCTGCAGATTCTTGACGACGGTATTCTCACCGACGGTCAGGGCAGAAGGGTAGACTTCAAAAATACTGTTATTATAATGACCTCAAACTTAGGTGCAAAGCTGATTGCAGGTGAGGGCAGGGCTATAGGCTTTGCAGGCTCAGACGGAGAGAGAAAGGGAAAAATAGAAGCGGCGGTCACAGATGAGCTGAAAAGGACCTTCCGCCCCGAATTTCTCAACAGAATCGACGAGATTATTATTTTCAATCAGCTGAAAAAAGAGGAGATAAAACAGATCGCCTCAAAGATACTCGATTCACTGTCAGATAAGCTGAGAAATATGGATATTACCGTTGAATTCACGCCTGAAACCGTTGACTTCGTGGCAGAGAAGGGCTTTGACCCGGTTTACGGTGCAAGACCCTTACGCCGTGAAATACGAAGCAGAATAGAGGATACTCTTTCACAGCTGCTGCTTGAGGGCAGTATGGAAAAAGGAAAGAGCTATGTGTGCGGCATCTCAGATGAGGGTACGGCTGAAATAAAGCCGAAGATATAAAAAAAGAGGACACCTAATGGTGTCCTCTTTTGCTTTGATTACGGGTTAAGGGTTACTGCTTCGTTATAAATGGGATCAGCAGTCCAGTCTTCTGCATCTGTAACGTTAAGCTTGAATTCGATTGTTTCAATCTCTGTGATTTCGCTTTCCTCGAGACTGTCCTCAGCCCAGTTTATTGAAGTAGCTCTGCATTCATTTGCATAAACGGGTGCTGCGAAGAAGGGGTCAAGCATAAAGCCGTTTACGGAAGCCTCATCTGCGCTGAACATAAGAGTCTTATCTGTTTTGTTTACGATAAAGACCTTTGCCTCATAGCCCCAATCGCTTTCGGGGTCATAGCCTGTAACGATGAATGTGAAGTTTTCATTATCTGCCACTACGGTATCTGTTGCCTTAGCCTCTCTTACGAAAGCGGAAGCCTTATCTTCGCCGTAGGGATAGATGTGTACGGTCTTATTTACTACGTCGTCTGCTAACCAGTCCTCACTGTCATAAATGCGGAAGGTGACAGCAATGTCGGTATAGTTCTTGACATTGTTTTCCTTGAGGAAATCATCGGTAAAGTTGATTTCTTCCTTTGCCTTCTTACCGGGGGCAACCTCGCTGGCAAAGAAGGTGTTGCAGTAAACACCGTTGATTGAAGCATGCTCTGTTGAGAACATAAGAGTCTTGTCTGAGGACTTGTTTTCAATTTCAGCCTTCAGTGTGTAGCCCCACATGTTATCGGGATCAATGCCTGTAATTTTAACTGAGCAGAGCTCCTCGTCGATAACGAGCTCTTCACTGAATGTGGGAGTAAGCTTCTCGGGCTTTTCGTCTTCTTCGGGATTTGTCTGCTCTACGGCATCAGTCTGAGTGCTCTTGTCGGTATTTTCCTCTTTGTTTGCATCGTTGGAGGAGTCACTTCCGCAGGCTGCAAAGGAGACTACCATAATAAGAGCGAGTAAAACGGATAAAAATTTTTTCATTTTCGTTCCTCTTTTCTGTGATGATATTTATAATCGCAAGATTATGTAAAAGAATTATATCACATTCCGTACCCCAAAGTCAACAAGCATTCCAAGGAAAGAAAAACCGCAGGATTTTTCCTGCAGTTTTTTACCGGTTATTCTGCTGAGCCTCCTGAAAGCTGAGCGATAAAGGGCTTGATGTATTCTTCGAGCCAGAAGCTGACTGTTTCGGCAATGTGAGCTACAAAGGCATCCTTGAAGTAGGTACCGACGTCATAGTCGCCGTTTACGTCAAGAGCCTTGTAGCATTCGAATTCGTCTGTCCAGAAGAA
>JAZULG010000163.1:0-3086 GCA_045603005.1 Acutalibacteraceae bacterium | reverse complement strand
GTGAGGAGTGCAGATAATAACTGCATCAACCTCACCGCTTTCCATAAGCTCTTCAGCTGAAGTAAAGGCTTTTGCCCAAGGGAGATTTTCCTTTGACCAAAGGAGTTTTTCGGGTGTGGTGTCGGCAACGGCAGTTATACGCATGCCTCTGATTTTGCCGGCAAGAAAGCTTTTTGCGTGAGAGGTACCCATATTGCCCATACCGATAATACCGAAGCGGATGGGATGGATTTTATTTACAACGCCATACATGGCATCAGCGGCAGCCTTGAAGGATTCGGCGTGACTCGGGTAAGAATTCACCTTGATTTTTCTTACACTGTTAACTACTGCTTCAAGCTTTCCCAGTCCTTCAAAGACCTTGAGGTGAGGCTCAAGAGAAAGAATAACAGCTTTCTTATGTTTGTCGAATTTTCTGAGTATTGCCTCTACGTTTCCGTCACCCTCACCTGCAGGTACAACATCGGAATTTTCATAAAGAGCATCCTTGATATGGAAATATTCTATGTAATCTTCAAGTAAATCATAGGCTTTGAGGGTATCAACACCGCACTGAACAAAGTTTGCAGGGTCGAAAACTGCTTTGAGCTTTCCTTCGCAGGCTTTGAGGATGTCAAGGCATCGTTCTGCGTTATCGCCGTATATGCCTTTTTCGTTTTCGTGACAGCAGATAAGTCCTTCGGAAATTGCATAGTCGGTCATAGCCTTTACTCTGCGGATAACCTCATCTCTGTACTCTTCGTAGGAATCGCCTTCGCTGAAATAGAAACTGAAAATTCTGATATATTTCGCTTCAAGAGTTTTTGCAACTGCAACGGTATTCTTGAATGCTTCAAAATGAGGCGCAAAATCCTCTTTGATATTGATTTTACCGTAGCCCGAACCGATAGAAGCAACCTTCATTCCCTCGCGGTCAATCTCTTCTTTCATTTCTTTTGCTTGCTCCACTGAGAGATTGTTTATATTAAGAGACTTACCGAAGCCGCGAAGCTCCATATGTGTAATTCCGTTTTTCTTGCAGGCAGCTATCTGTCCGCCGATAGTTGCTTCTCCTGATTCATCGCAAAACGCTGAATAAATAAAATGTGCCATTGTCACAGCTCCTTTACTTTAATAGTTATATTGTACATCTGTTTTGTAGTGTTTTCCTTAAATATTTTGATGAATGGAAGGCTTTTTCTTTACTTTTTTGATATTGCTTTTGAGTTTAATCTTTCTTCTGTACCTTTTTAGGTGAAATGCCGTAAACTTCCTTGAACTTTTTTGAAAAATAATTACTGTCCTCGAAGCCGCAGATTTCAGCAACCTTAGTGATATTTTGTCCTTCTGCACTTCTGAGAAGCTGTTCGGCATACTGCAACCTGAGAGAATTAAGATATTTTGAAAAGCCTAAGCCCGTTTCCTTTTTGAAGAGTCTTGAAAAATGCTCAGGGCTTACGGAGAACATCTTTGCCAGAGAAGAAAGCGTTATGTCTGAAGCAAAATTCTCCTTTATATATGCTACCGCCTGCTGAATCACCCTGTTACCGTCATCAATATCAATGCAGGATTCGGTGTTTCGCATAAGCAGATAAAACAGTGAATGGGTATGGCAGGAGATTATTTCATCAGAGAAAGAGTCTTTGAGGTTATATTCGTTTTCTATTTTATCCAAAAGCTTTCTTACCTCATCGGTTACAAAGGGGTTTCTGTAAAGGTAGTTACCCGTAGAAATACTTGACTGTATAGAAGCAGGTATGTACTCACAGGTGCAGTTGATAAGTATTCTTGAGTGCTTTATGTTATCGTATTTCGTGTGATGAATTATACCGTCGGGGATTATTACAATATCACCCGACTGAACATTATAAACCTTGTTGTCGATAATATAGGTGCAGTTGCCCTCCTCGAGAAAATATATCTCATAAAGGGAATGATAATGGGGCCAGGAAGCGCCCGTTTCGGCAACTCTTTTACTCACACCGTGGTGAAAATAAAAATTATCATCGGGGTCAAATTTAATGAAGCTCATAATGCACCTCCCTGTTTTCTTGAGGTGATAATAGCATTGTATATCAAAAAAGTCAAGAAATCAGATAAAACAAGTCAAAATATTCAAGGAAAACAGAATAAAATAGATGTATTATTATAATGATAAATTATCAGAAAGGTATGATTTGTATGAAAACAGTTATTAAAGTTGTTATTGCGGTTTTACTTGTTGTTGCAATAGGCGCAGGAGGCTTTATC
Organism: Acutalibacteraceae bacterium; assembly: GCA_045603005.1. Taxonomy (GTDB): domain Bacteria; phylum Bacillota; class Clostridia; order Oscillospirales; family Acutalibacteraceae; genus UBA6857. The sequence goes on along the minus strand of JAZULG010000163.1, from coordinate 857 downwards.
GGATATAAAAGCTCACAGGGCATTTCCTATGATGTTTCGTCAGCAGAAAAAGTAGGTACAGATGTTGAAATTGTGTCAGAGAATGATGACAGCGTTACCATTAAAAAGAAGAGCGACGGCGAGTTTAAGGTGTTGATGTTTACTGATACACATTTTTGTGGCAAAAGAGAAAAGGACATAATGTGTGCTGAATACATTGTCAAAAATATAACCGAGCAAAAGCCTGACCTTGTTATTTTCGGCGGAGATAACATTTCAGGAGGCTTTACTAAAAAAAGAGCAACCGAATTTGCTGTTCTTATGGAAAACCTCGGTGTTTATTGGGCGGCGGTGCTCGGTAATCACGAAGGTGAAGGTTTTCTTGCTGTATCAAGAGAAGAAAATGTTGAGATTTTCTCATCTTATGAATACTGTCTTATGCGTGAAGGCAAAGAAGATATTGACGGACACGGAAATTATACTGTAAATATTCTGAACAATGACGGTACTCTCAAAGAGGTATTCTTCTTTATGGATTCGGGAAGTTATATGTCCGATGAACTAAAAGCACAGTACGGTGTAACGGATGACGATGAGGTTTACGACGGCATCAAGACCTCACAGGTTGAGTGGTATAAGGAAAAGCACGATGAAATTGAAGCTGAATACGGCAAATTCAAGTCTGTAACAGTTGTACATATTCCGCCTTATCAGGCAGAGGGTAATTACGAGAACACTCATTTTGCTTATGGCGAAAAGCGTGAAGGTGTTTGTGAGTCAGGTTTTGATGCAGGACTTTTTGATGCTCTTAAGGAAAAAGGCAGTACTCAGGCTGTATATTTCGGTCACGACCACGTGAACGATTTCGGCTATGAATA
>JAZULG010000162.1:0-9862 GCA_045603005.1 Acutalibacteraceae bacterium | reverse complement strand
TATAATGATGTTGAAAGACGAAAGGAGGTAAGACAATGGCTTGTAACAACGGTTTATTCGGCGGTAGCGCCTGCTCATGGATTGTTATCCTTTTAATCTTATCCATGTGCTGTGGCGGTGAAGGCGGCCTTTTCGGCGGTAACAACGGCTGCGGTTGCGGCTGTCACGACAACTGCGGTTGCTGACAAGGAAAAAGTCCGCCTGAAAAAAGCGGACCTATAAAAAATGTTCCTCTGTAGCTTAGTACAGGGGAACATTTGCTTTTATTTGTCACAGCTGCCGCATTTTGAAGTGCATTGCTTTCCGTATGGGCAGCCTATACATTTGTCTCCGCGCTTTTTTCCGCGGACAAGATATATGATAATACCTGCCGCAATGGCAAGCAGTATCAGAATGAGAATAATGTTTTCCATAATCAGATTCCTTACTGTTTTACTTTTTCCTTCGGCTTTTCTGTTTTAAGCTTTTTTCTTGTGCTGATGATAAGTCCTGCTACAAAAGCCGCAATAATCACTACAACGGCAAGACCTGCAGCAGCCACTCCCATATCAAGGCTTCCGCCCATTGCAATAGTACCGACAGTATAAACGAAATAGCCTACAACATAGCCCACTGCAAACTGAAGTCCGATGCCGCCCCAGAGCCATTTTTTGCTCTTCATTTCTGAATTCATAGCACCGATTGCCGCAAAGCAGGGAGGTGAATAAAGGTTAAACATAAGGTAGGCAAGAGCCGCCGCCTTGCTTATAGCCATTATGCCTGCCGCTTCAGCACCTGCTCCCTCTATATGAGCAAGCTCCTCTGTATCAATAAGATTTTCAAGTCCTACAAAGCATACTGCAAGAGTACCGACAACATTTTCCTTGGCTATAAAGCCTGTGATTGCCGCAGCGGCAAGCTGCCAGGAAACCACGCCTACGATGGGTACGAGAGCATATGCGAAGGGTGAAGCAATAGAGGCAAGAATAGACTCATCCGCACTTTCCGCAACAGCAAAGCTCCATGTGAAGGTCTGCATAATCTGCACTGCCATATTGCAAAGAAGAATAATAGTTGCCGCCTTGACAATGTAAGCCCAGCCTCGGCTGCACATAGACTTGAATGCTCCCTTGAAGGAGGGCACCTTATACTCGGGCAGCTCGATAATGAAATATGACTTCTTAGCCTTATGTCCCGTGATAAGGTTGATAAGCAGAGCGCCTATGAAAATAAGGGCGATACCTGCAAAATACATAAGTGCGCTTACCCACCATGCATTTTCAAAGAAAACTCCTGCAAACAGTGAAATAACGGGTATTTTTGCTCCGCAGGGCATAAAGGGTGCAAGCATAGCAGTTGCTCTGCGCTCACGCTCGTCTCTGATAGTACGGCTTGCCATAATACCGGGAACGGCACAGCCTACGGTGATAACAAAGGGAATTACCGATCTTCCCGAAAGTCCTACTCTCTTGAAAATGGGGTCAAGCACAACCGCTGCTCTTGACATATAGCCGCAGTCCTCGAGAAGGGCAATGAGGAAATACATTACCATAACAAGAGGAAGGAAGCCTACAACGGCTACAACACCGCCAATTACACCGTCAACAAGAATGGCGGATATCAGAGGATTTGCATTTTCAAAAAGTCCTGCTACCCAGCTCTGGAAGGTCTCAAGAAGAGGTACGAGACCGGGAATGAATTTTCCGCCTACCTCAACACCTTCGGCAATCCAGGTGCCGAGTGTGCTCTGGGATATGTAGAAAACAAGAAACATAACTGCGGCGAAGATGGGAAGTCCGAGCCACTTGCTTGTGATAACTGCATCTATTTTGTCGCCGAGATTTTTATCTCTTGTGAAGGTCTTACGTTTTTCAACCTGAGCTACTATACCGTTTACGAATTCAAAACGCTTACGGTCGGCTGCTTCAGCCTGAGCTCTGTCGGTAAGCTCTGTATCCTGCTGTATGTAGGGTGGGGTCTGTGTTTTGCCTACCTGTGCGGCTGCCGCACTGATAAGCTCTCTGAGTCCCTCCGAGGTTGTTGATACAGTTCTGATAACGGGACAGCCAAGCTTTTCGGAAAGAGCCTCTGAATCAATAACATTACCCTTTTTCTTACCTATATCGCTTTTGTTGAGAGCAACAACAAGGGGAATTCCGAGCTCTAAAAGCTGTGTGGTGAAAAAGAGACTTCTGCTGAGATTATCCGCATCTACGATGTTGATGATAACATCCGGATTCTCATTTCTTACGTAGGCACTTGTTATACTCTCCTCACTTGTGAAGGGGGACATTGAATATGCACCCGGAAGGTCAACTGCAGTGATCTTTTCACCTGAGGTGTATGCTCTTTTTATGTTGTGCTCCTTTTTGTCAACTGTAACACCTGCCCAGTTACCGACCTTCTCATTACGGCCGGTAAGAACATTATACATCGTTGTTTTACCTGAGTTCGGGTTACCTGTTAAAGCAATTCTCATTTCTTTCTTCCTCCGTATTCTACGGTAAGCGCCTTTCAGTTAGATAGCACTAACCAATATGTTAAAAAATAATCTGAAGACTACTCTTGTCCAAATCAGACAATAATAGCCTCCGCTAAATGTGAATCAATACTGTAGCGTCCGTCTTTAATTGAAACTATACAGCCGCTTCTGCGCTTAGCTATAACAGTGATAGCCTCTCCACTGTAGCAGCCGAGAGAAAACAGGAAAGCATTCAGCTCGCTATCATCTATATTTATCTGCTGAATGATATATTCTTTTCCTTCACTTACTTCTCTTAAATTCATAATATGACACCGCCTGTTAGTTTTTTCGCAGGAGTTAGTCGTCACTAACACGTTCCTTCTTAAAAAAGTTAGTCGCTACTAACTCCACATTGGTATAATATGCCTTTTTTGCCTTTTTGTCAATAGTTTTTTTCAGATTTTTTCAAAAAATTTCCTCATTTTAAAAATAAATATCCCACTTCAGCACTGAAGCGGGATATTCTCTTTAAATCAGATCAGAAGCATTCCGTTACATAGGAGCCCTTTCTTACAAAGGCTACGAATTCGTCAATTTTCGCAGTGATTTCATAGGTACCCTTGGTGTAAAGAGTCTTATCCTTGGTAAGAATCCACTCCCCGTCGGGGATATATACCTTTTTCACAGTCTGTCCCTGCTCTACAATGGGAGCAAAGATTATATCATCACCGAACATATACTGACTGTCGAGTGTATAGCAGATTTCATCGTCGGGGTACTCAAAAAACATCGGTCGCATAATGGGATATCCCTTTTCGGATGCAATATCCGCCTGAGAAAGGATGTAGGGTCTGAGCTTTTCTCGGATGAAAATGAGATTTCTGAGTATCTCAAAGACCTCGTCGCCGAAGCTCCATATTTCATTGGGATCACCGCTCGGCTCCTTGAGTCCGGGGGTCGGCTCGAAATGTCTGTTACGTGAGCCGTGAAGCCTCATAACGGGGCTGAAAAGTCCGTACTGGAACCAGCGTACGACAAGCTCCTTAAAGTAATCGCTTCTGATATCCGCTCCGTAGAAGCCGCCTATATCCGTATTCCACCAAGGAAGGCCGCACATACCCATATTGAGTCCGCCTCTTACCTGACAGGCAAGAGATTCAAAGGTTGATTCAATATCTCCCGACCATACAAGAGAGCCAAATTTCTGGCTACCGGTGTAGGCGCAGCGTGTAAGGGTGATTATATCCTTTCTACCCATTGCTTTGAAGCCGTCATAAGCCATCTTCGAATAATAATAGGGATAAAGCAGACCTACCATATCTCCCCTGCCTGCGTACCATATAAGGTTATCGAAATGCTCAGGATGTATCTCGGGCTCTGCCTCGTCAAACCAGAGTGCATCAACGCCATTATCTATGTAATTTTCCTTAAGCCTGCTCCAGACGTACTCCCTTGTGGCAGGATTTGTAACGTCGATTTCATTCTGCCAGCCGTAGAAGTCAAACACTCTGTCAGGACCTCTCGCAGTACGCATAAGCATATTATTGCTTCGCATATACCAATAGTTTTCACTGTGCTCATTGATTGTGGGCCACATTGAAACAATAAGCTTAGTATCCATACTGTGAAGCTCATCTGTCATAGCCTTTACATCAGGCCAGTACTTCGGGTCAAATCTGTAGTCACCCTGCTCTGTCCAGTGGAAATAGTCTGCAATTATAACCGAAAGAGGAATACCGAGCTGCTTATACCTTCTTGCAACGGAAAGAAGCTCCTCCTGTGTCTCGTAGCGAAGCCTGCACTGCCAGAAGCCCGTTGCCCATTCGGGCATTTCAGGTGCATAGCCCGTCAGGTCTGCAAGGGTTGTCGTAACCTGCTTGGGATTACCCTCAATAACAACAAAATCCATAAAGCGGCAGCAGTCACTGCTCCAACGGGTACGGTTTTTCGAAAGCTCGCAAAGTCCCGTCGAGGGATTATTCCATAAAAATCCGTAGCCGAGAGAGGAATATACATAGGGAATTGTACACTTGGCGTTGACATTGCGGATATCAATTGACGAGCCCTTAAGGTCAAAGTCACTGTCCCAGCTGTGACCGAGACCGAAGAAGTGCTCGTTTTTATTTGGCTCAAAGGTCACTCTTGCCGACCACAGACCGCTTCCCTTATTATCAAAGTGGCGGTAGTTGCTGTGGAATGTAAGCTCAGGCTTTTCCTCTATAATAACTCTGTCCCCTGCGTAAAAGGTGAGCTTGCCGTTTTCCTCCACCTTCACCTTAAGAGTACCGCAGGCGAGAGTCGCATATCGGTCATACTGCTCAATCACTGCCTCTGCCTTCTGCGGCATAAGAGTATAATCCTCGTCAATCACCTGACAGTCAGGAAAGGACTGAAAGCGGATTGCATTTTTCCCGCAGGCACTTATACGGATAAGCTCAGTATAGCGCATCAGAAGTATTTCGTTTTCTTTAACCGTAAGATTATTCATAAGAATGCTCCTTTTTTATTCTTACGGTCATTGTATTATAAGCTGTTTATCAAGTCAAGGGAAACCTATCATTTAATATGAAAAGCCGTCGGATTTTCTCCGACGGCCTTACGGTTACTTTTTGTTTGTTTTTCGGGAATACATATCGATTTCGGGCACAGCTTCAATCTTTTACATTGTCATATTTTCATTTGTTGTGTTGACTATTGCATCAACCTGCATTTTTGTGATATCCCTGCGGATAATCTGAAGGGGCATATAATCACCTCTTTCAGCGTAAGCTGCTTATTATTCTCTTATAAACACCTTGTCACCTTCGGGTATGCCGCCTTCATCGGTAACATACCTTTCGACTGTCATTCTGAGATTATACTTCTCTCTGAGAGCGATAATCTTCTCCATCATAGGTGAGGCGTGGTGAAGGTCAAGCGCCTGCTGACTCTCCCAGCTGTCAATTAAAAGCACTGTTTCTTCGTCTTGGACAGAAAAGAAGTAGTCGTATCTGAGATTGCCCTTCTCGGCCCGGATTTCTCCGACAGTACCGCTCGAAAGCATCTCCCGGACAAATTCACGGGCACTTCCTTTCTCGCCTGTGTAATAAATGTTTATCGTAACAGCCATAATCAGTTAACCCTTATAACAAGGTCGCTTTCGGGATAGCAACAGCAGGGATGTATAAAATTAAACTGCATATCTGCTATGCGGCGTCTGTCCTCGCCCTCGGGAATGTATACCTTACCCTCGACGAGCTTGCTTCTGCAAAAGCCGCATTCGCCCGTATGACATCTCGCAGGCACCTCGATACCCGCACGCTCAAAAGCGCAAAGCACTGTTTCGTTGCCGCTTGCCTTGATTACCGTCTCCGTTCCCTTGTTGATAACCTTTATGCTGTATTCCTTCGATTCCTCATCTGCCTTTTTACCTGATGAGAAAACCTCAAAGCGGATATACTTTCTTTCCTTTCCGAGCTTCGGAAGCTCTGACTCAAGGAATTTATAAAGACCGCCGGGGCCGCAGACGAAAATACTGTATTCTCCCTCGGGTGCGTATTTCTTTATCATATCCGCACCAACAAAGCCCTTTTCGTAGCCCTCCTCATCACTGTGGCTGAGGACATAAATCACCTTTATCTTTTCATTTTCGGAAAGTCTGTCAAGCTCCTCTCTGAAGAGTATCTCCTCCGATGATCTGCAGCCGTAAAGAAGAGTAAGGCTGCAGCTTTCGTCGCCCTCGGCTATCGCTCTTGCGAGTGAAAGAAATGGAGTAATACCGCTGCCGCCTGCAACGGCTACAATGCTTTCTGCGTCTCTTAAGGTACAGTAGGTCATATTTCCCTCGGGAGCGTAGGCAGTAACCTCGTCGCCCACCTTCCAGTTATCGAGAATATAATCGGAAACAAATCCGTCAGCAATACGCTTGACCGTAATCTGATATTCGCCCTTCAGTGCGCTCCTCGGTGAGGATGCTACGGAATATGAACGGGTGACAACAGATGATCCGATTTCGAGACGGAAGGTAAGATACTGACCTGCCTTGAAAAAGGCAAGAGGTGCCTCCTCGCTTGTGAAATAGTAGCTCTTTGCTATATCCTTATGCTCTTCAATTCTGCTTATAATAAGCTTCTGCTTTTTCGGATGCAGACTTCTTGCCACCTTATTTACTCCGAAATCATCGGTACGGGTAGGTAAAACTGCAGGAGAGCTGTCGATAAACTTTTTTCTTTCCGTCAGAAACTTCACGGTGTTTACGATATCCTTGAAGCTTCCGTTTACGGTTGCTTTCTTTCTGCCCATTTATTTTACCTCCTTTTCCATAGCGAGTATTGCATTCTTTGCCGCCATATCACCTGTTGTATAGCTTGGTGAATAACCCATATGCCTTGTGGCGTAGCCACCTGCAAAATAAAGTCCGGGAATGCCCTTATCTATAAGATCAAATACGATTCTCTTGACAATACCGTCATCCTTACTTGCCTCGTAGCCGTAAATAGTGCCTGCGGGAGCGTCGGTGTAGCGGGCATAGGTCATCGGTGTTGCGACCTCGATTTCCTCTATGTAGTCTCTGATTTTAACGCCCGTTGCCTTTTCGAAGTTATCAATCATCTTTTCCGCAAAGGCATACTTTGTTTTGTGATAGTCCTCAACCGAAACCTTGCTCCATTCATCGCCTGCAAAAATAGAGGTCATATAAAGTATGCTTGTACCCTCGGGTGAGCAGTCGTCAAAGGCTCTGTTAAGGCATACCGTAGCCTGAACATCGTTTGTTTCAAGCTTTTTGCTAAGCTCATAGCATTTTCTGTTATCGTTTGTGGGGTAAATGAAGTAGGTATGGTTATTTAGTCCGAGCTCGTCAGCTGAGCGGTTGAGACCGAGGAACACTGCAAAGCCCTTTGCGGAAAGTGTTCTTGCATTTACCTCCCTCTTGGACTTTTCGGGAATGTCCTTTTCATCCATAAGCTTTGTGAAGGCGTTGTAGGGCGATGCGTTACAGATAACCGCCTTCGCATTTATCTCGGTACCGTCATCAAGAATTACACCTGAAGCTGCACCGTTTTTCATTCTGATTTTCTTTACGCTTGTATTGAACCATGCCTCACCGCCGTTTTCGGTGAATGCTTCAAGAAGAGCAGTGCTCATCTGATGGCTTCTGCCTCTCGGGATAACCGCTCCGTCGATGATGTATGAGTGAAGCATTGTAAAATAGTGGATAACATTAAGCTCATCCGTAGGCTGGCCGAGATAGCACCAGTATCCGTTGAGGATATCTCTTGTTTTCTGACTTGCACCGAAGGCCTTCAGCACCTCATCAACAGAATAGTTTGCCACCTTGAGAAACTCCGTATGCTCGGAGAAAATCTCTTTTATCATTGAAGGCTTGAAGTCTTCAATGTTACTTACAAAATCAAGAGTTTTTTCGATACTCTCAATAAGCTCAAAAATCCTTGTGACAACAGCAGATGAACCCGGGTCATATTCCTCGAGCTTATTTATAAATGCCTTTTTGCCTAAAGGCATCTGACAGTCGCACTTGCCGTCAAGAGTTATAAGTCTGTAGGCCTCGTCAAGAGCAACCCATTCCATTTTATCGGCTGCACCCACCTCCTGAAAGATTTTAAGCAGGGGGGATTTTCCAGTGATAGAGCCGATACCGCAAAGCTCGTGAAGGGATGCTTCAAATTCAAATCTGCCTCTTACAAAGCTTGTGGCAAAGCCGCCGGGCAGGTTATGACGCTCAATAAGAAGAGTCTTCTTACCCTCTTTTGCAAGGCGTGCCGCTGCAACAAGTCCGCCGTTACCTGCGCCGATAACAACGGCATCATAGTTTTTCACCATATTCTCCACTTCTTTCATAATAAAAATTGAACATAAAGATTGTAGCATATCCATGTGAATCTTACAAGGATATTATCAGTAATTTATTTTATTTATCCCTGCCTTCAAAGAAAAAGCTAAAACCGACAGATACTTTTTTGTACCTGTCGGTTAATGATAAGCTTATGCAGCGGGAGCTAAAACGATTTCTCCGTTAAGAAGCTTCGTGAAGAGCTTAAACATTGCGGTAAGCCACTTCATTAAGGATATAAGCTGAGTTACGAGAGTGGGATTCTCTTCTGCGGTGAAGAGCCAGTCAAAGCTTTCGCAGTTATCCTCAGTCATAGGCTGAACATAGCAGCCTTGCTTGTTGCCCTTACCGTTCCACACTGAGAACTGTGCCATTCTTGTGCAGTTATCTACGGTAAGATTTTCGTATGTAAGGAAATAAACACCAAGCTCATCAAAGATAAGGGAATCGCTGTGAACGGAATTCTTGACAATCCACGTTGTTTCGGGGAAATAGCAGGTTGATACGTCAACCATTTTGTCGGTGGAGATATATTTTGCATTTTCGGGATTTTCCTCGATACGTGCGGCGATATATTCATCTGAAAGGGTAGTTGTAACAGTTGAGCAGGTTGCACCGAAGGAAGCATCGCTGAGACCTATAAGGCTGTCGCTGAGCTCATCGTAATCCTCAATAATGGGCATTGAAAGATAACCATACTTTGCAAGAACGCCTACCTTAATTTTGTAATCCTTTGAGATTCTGTCATAGAAGGCTGTAAGGTCTGATGAAATGTTTTCTCTGTAAATCTGGATTTTTTCAATAAGACCTGCATACTCTGCACGTCTTTCAGTACCTACCTTACCGAAGATAAGGTCGAGGGCATCATCCATATCCTCCTCGTATACACTTGCCCAATAGTTAGGCATTGTTGCCATACCGGTACTCAGAAGAAGGGCGGGTATAAGTGCCTGATAAAGCTTGCCGTAAAGATCGTCAAGATCACCTAAGATTGCACCGACAACCTCTGTCTGTACAAAAAGATCCATTGTTGCATTAACTATTTCAGATGCAAACTCTGTAAGCTGAATCATATTATTTTCTTCAGCAAATCTGATATAGGTCTGCAGGTGCTTTGCATCAAAGTCAAACTTACCGCTGAAGCACTGGCTTATATATGCACTGCCGTTTGCGAGGGCCTCACTGTAGAACACTCTCTTGACATGACCGAGATGACCGTATTTATCAAGATATGCGTGGAGAAGACTGCCGCCGAGACATCTTGCAGCAATGCAGACACCGTCTGAATCTGTGGTATCCATAACTGTGAGGATGTATTCGTGAAGTCTGTCTACGTGGTCATAGGGTGAAAGACGCCAGTCATAGCAGAAATCATACTGACCTATGGTGTAATAGCCTACCTGACCGGGCTCCTTGAAGTCGATGTTTGCAGCATTGTATTCACTCTTTGCAAGAACCTTCGGTGAAACGCCTGTGCCGTACTGTGCGTTACCGTTTTTATCAAGAGCTGCCTTTTCAAACAAGGGTGAAAACTCCTCGTATATTGCCTTGCCGTAATTATCCCACTCATCCATAAGCAGACCCTCTGC
>JAZULG010000161.1:0-3464 GCA_045603005.1 Acutalibacteraceae bacterium | reverse complement strand
CGCTTCTAATTTATATGTGTTAAAAATAATTAAGTTAGGCAACTGTATTGCAGAAAGAGTTGAAGATGGATGGTTTGTTAAGTTGTCTGAAGATGTTTCGGGGGTTTCGAGTGAAGAAGTCAAGAAAAAGAGAAAAAAACTGAGAAAATACATAAAATCTATAACAGGGTGTCATCTTATAAGATATAAAGATGAGTGAAAGATGGGATATGGTTCTCTGCTTTTCAACAAAACTAAAAATTAACCTCAACCCCTGCTCGGCGGTTAGATGCAAAGACATAGAACCGTCCCCTGTCTTCTATAGTCTTAATTGGAATTGGGTGTGTAAAGTATGAATACAATAACAAATATTTTAATGGAAATTGAAAAGAAACCGTTCTTATTTTTTAAAGAAAAAGATTTAAGGTTGCTGCATTGTTTTATAGATGGATATTTAATATGCGAATATGATAATAATCGAAATGAATCACATATGTTGTTTCAATCATTTCGAAAGTATTTTCAAGGTATCTATGGCCTTAGTACTCGTTGTTGGAGTTCTGTTCTTCGTCAGAAATCACAATCGGAAGAAGAAGCTTTTGACAAATTTTTCGAATTGTTCAATGCTTTTTTGAATACGAAAGAGAATGTTAACACAATTGACGGTCAATCAGGGGAATGTTCGGTGCCTTCCGACGAAACATAAAAATTAACCTAAACCCCTGCTCGGCGGTTAGAAGCAAAGACATAGAACCGTCCATTGTCTTCGATATTTGATAATACAAAAAAGTTCTTTGGCGAAGCGTTTAAATTTGTTTTCGGGGTGAAATGATGAAGAGAATAAGATTGTTTTGCGATCCTATGCTTGTTACAATGGCAAATATTTGGTGGTTTCTTATTATCCCATTTTGTACAACGATATTTATTGAAGGTTTCTTTTTTAGTGAAAGTTCTAATCTTGATACTGCTTCAGATATAGTAATTTCAGCGCTTCTTTGTTTGTTACCTGTTTCTTGTTATTTAATATTTCCGAAAGCTGCTTCAATACAATATTCTTATGTTGTAATTACCCCTACCGGTATAATTATGGTTTCTCCTTTTAAAGAAAAGGCAACATATTCTTATAAAGATTTTAAAAGTATAAAAATCGCTTACTATAGACATTTATATGAAAAGAGATATTTTTTGGTGTTGAGTCGTGGTTTTATATCGATGCGCGATTTAACACATATAAATCAGTTGAAGTGTTCGGATAGTGTTGTTAAAATTAAGATTACTAAAAGAAGATACAGAATTCTTTGCAAAATTTTGCCAGAATATATAAAGAATCAAGTTGTAAGTGCAATGGAAAATAGTGATTTTTGTGTTAATATTGATACTGAAAGAACCAATCAAGAACGACAAAAAATGATAAAAAGAAAAAAAAGAAAAAAAAAAAAAAATAACAAAAAAACACAGGGGACGGTTAGCGTGAAAACCTAATGGTTAACCTCTAGAAAAAGGGCACACCAAACCAAGGCTGTTGCGAAATGAGCACAGCCAACGGTTCTGTGTCCTCAGATAAAAATGAATAACCCCAAAGGCAGAGGTAATCCCTCTGTCTTTTTTGTTTCTCAAATCTGACAAATGCCGTCAGGCATCCCTTACTACTTGCTACTTACTACTTGCTACTTAAAAATTCCCTCTTTCCTCTTGACACCCGAGGCGATATTTAATATAATATCATAATGTATAAATCTGTAAACTAACTAATTATTCACGAAAGGATGATATACAAATGGCACAGGAAATTCTTCTTACCTCTCAAGGCCTTAAGGAATTGGAGGCCGAGCTTGAAGACCTCAGAGTAAGAGGCCGTCAGGAAATCAAAGAAAAGATTCAGGTTGCACTTTCATTCGGTGACTTATCAGAAAACTCCGAATACGACGAAGCAAGACACGACCAGGGTAAGCTCGAAGCTCGTATCAGCGAAATCGAGGATATTCTTTCAAGAGCAAAGCTTATCGACGAGGACGCTCTTTCAACAGATGTTATCCAGATGGGCTCAAAGATTACAATCAAGGATATCGAATACGGCGACGTTTACAAGTATCAGATAATCTCCTCAACCTCAACCTCAAAGGATAAGGGCGTTGACTACCTTACAAGTGACGAATCACCTGTTGCAAAGGCACTTATCGGTCATAAGGCAGGCGACATCGTTGATGTTGAAGCTCCCGGCGGCATCATCAAGTACGAGGTTATCGAAATCACAAAATAAATTCCCCGAAAGGACAGAAAAATATGTCACAGGAAAAGAATAACAATCTTCCTCAGGCAGAGGCCGTTCAGGACGTCAACGAACTGAGAAAGGTACGTGTTGACAAGCTCGAGGCATTACAGGCTGAGGGTAACGATCCCTTTGTTACTACAAAGTACGACCAGACACATCACAGTGCAGTTATAAAGGAAAGCTTCGACGAGCTTGAAGGAAAAACGGTACGCATCGCAGGACGTATGATGTCAAAGCGTATTATGGGTAAGGCATCCTTCTGCAACGTCAAGGACCTTAAGGGTAACATACAGTCCTATGTTGCAAGAGACAGCCTCGGCGAAGAGGAATACAAGGCATTCAAGAAGCTTGATATCGGCGATATCATCGGTATCGAAGGCTCAGTTTTCAAAACTAAGACGGGTGAAATCTCAATTCACGCAGAAAAGATTACGCTTCTTTCCAAGTCACTTCTTCCTCTGCCCGAAAAGTTCCACGGCCTTACCAATACAGACACAAGATACCGTCAGCGTTATCTTGACCTTATTATGAATGATGAGGCAAAGGATACCTTCCTTAAGCGTTCACTCATCATCAGAGCAATAAGAAACTTCCTTGACAGCCAGGGCTTCATCGAGGTTGAGACTCCGATGCTTGTTTCAAACGCGGGCGGTGCTGCTGCAAGACCCTTCGAGACACACTTCAACGCTCTTGACGAGGACCTCAAGCTCAGAATTTCTCTTGAGCTTTATCTCAAGCGTCTTATCGTCGGCGGTATGGAAAGAGTTTACGAAATCGGCAGACTCTTCCGCAACGAGGGTATGGACGTCAAGCACAACCCCGAGTTTACCACCATCGAGTTCTACGAGGCTTACACCGATTATCACGGTATGATGAACAGATGCGAGGATATCTTTGAGGCTTGCTGTCTCGCTGTCAACGACACCACTGAAATCAAGTGGAACGGCAACGACATCAGTCTTAAGAAGCCCTTCGCAAGAATGACTATGGTCGAAGCCGTAAAGAAATATTCCGGCTGCGATTATTACGATTGGAAGACCGATGAGGACGCCCGCGCCGCCGCCAAGGCAAAGCACGTGGAAGTCCCTGCCGATGCCACCAAGGGTACCGTTCTGGCCGAGTTCTTTGATGCCTACGTGGAAGAGAATCTTATCCAGCCCACCTTTATTTACGATTACCCCGTGGAGAACAGCCCCCTGGCCAAGAGAAAGCC
>JAZULG010000160.1:0-7322 GCA_045603005.1 Acutalibacteraceae bacterium | reverse complement strand
TGATTGCAGACGATACCGTTATCCAGACCTATCTGTTTAAGGCGTCTTGCAAGTCTGAGATGGTACATCGAATTAAGCTTATGTCTAAAGGGAATTGGCAGAAGCTCCGGCTTATGCATATCAAACATAGAGAAGTCCCACCCGTCGAAGCCCGCCTTCGCAATAAGCTCCACTGACTTTTCCCATCCGACCTTTTTTGCCGTTGAATCAATTTCTGTTGAAATTTTCATATATGATCCCCCTTACTTCTTTTTCTCTATAACAGCTATATTATATCATCGCAGGAACATGATTGCAATAAAAGAAATATCCCCGCCGCATGGCAGGGACATTATTTACTTCATCTGTAAGCCCGTACCGTTAACCGCTGACCTTCTGCAGAAAGAACTCCTTGAAAATCCTTGCGAGGGTTGAAACGGATTCGCTGACGTCGCTGAAATCAAGACGGACCTCTCTGCGGGCTTCGGCAATGTAAATTGTCAGCGCATTTTCTGCCGAAGAGCTACTGTTGAATGCACAGTAGGAAAGCATTCTTTCTGTCAGCACGAAGGCAGCCATACAGTTTTCGTCGAGAGTATCATCCTTGATATTTGCAAACAGAAAGGCCTCTGCAACAACCTCAACGCAGCCCTTATCAAGGCTTTCCTGCACCGAGAATTCCGAGAGCATCTTATAGGTTTCTTCAAAAACTGCATTAAAATGCTCAAATTTTACTTTTTTATTCTTTCTGACATCCGCATTAAGATTTCTCCACGCCTGTCTGAGCTTTTCGTATGTAGCCTGTTTGTTTTCCATAGCGCACCTCCGCTTTTTTCCGTATTATAGCATAATTATAGCATAATTTTCCTCAGCCTGCAACAGTAAATTGCTTCTTTTGAAGCACTTATCTCACATTTCTGTCTGCTTTTACGGTATCCCTGCTCTTTCTGTACCGTACTATTGCCGATACACTCGAGCAGATCGCAAGCACCGACCCGATAGAAGCGCCGTAGGCCTGCGAAATAAGATTATACACAAGCCAGAATGGTGCGCTTGCAAGGCCGAATTTCCGTATAGTCTGCTCATCCTCAAGCCAGAGTCCACCCGTCTGCAAAAGAGCACCTGCAATAGGGATAAGCTCAACAGCAGATTTCTGCACTACCGCCAGAATAATACCTGCCGCAGTAATCAGAGCAAAGCTTACCGCTGCAATAAGCCCCGACCATCTTCTGAAGGCAGGGCGGTTTTTCTTTGCGGCGAAAAAGGAGGATACTGCAGATAAAAAATCCATAACCGCGCCGGAAAAGGCACCAAGCAATATATACTGCAACACATATAGTGCATTTGAAAGGCAGGTTGTAACAACCATCTGCTTTCTTTTTTTCAACTGGAAGCTCAGAAGATAGAGCGCAACCGCCAGAAGACCTATTATCTGCGAAACGACAAGCAGCATATTACACCTCCCATTTCTTTTCCTCATTCTACATTATTTTTCCGCCGAAGTAAAGATGCTGCGGCGCATAATCGACTTCTCATCTGTTCTCCTCTTGCCTGATTTTCATCTTACGCCAGCTGATGAAGCCGTATATATCATTGACAAGGAATGCCGCAAAGCACACTGCAACGGAAATATACCGTGTATCCTGCATGCTTGCCATTATCCACAGCACTATCAGCACAACATCGTTTGCCGCATAGGCGAGGGCAAACAACGGACTTCGCCTGAAGGTAAGGTACACCGCAAGAAAGCTCGTAGTGACAGACAGAGTACTCGGCAGGATGTTTGCAGTACCGAAATGATCTAAGATAAAGTAAAAGGCAACGGTGACAGCCGCCGTGACGACAAGGGTCAGTACCGTCTCACTTTTGCCGAGAGTATTGACCTTCACCTCGGCTCTGTTTCCCTTATAGGGATTTCTCAGCCAGAAAATAAGAGCAAAGACGGCCATGGGCATTGTCATACCAAGATATGTGATCATTTCTCCGTAATAGCTGAAGCTATAGGAGATTATGCCGTAAAGCAGGCTGAAAATCACCATAAGAAGCTGTCCGAAGGGATTGCCCTTTGCGTTGAATATAAGAGATGTGACCCCGACAAGCGAAGCCGACAAGGTGAGATAATTTTCTCTGTCAAAGGCACAAAAGGAGACGATTATCGTCAGCACAGATAAAAACCAAAGTACAATTTCCGACCTCGAAAAATACTTTTTCATTTCAAACACTCCTGAAAAAAAGCATCCGTATACACATCTTCTGAGACCTAACGATGTGCAAACGAATGCTTTGAACATTCTACTACTCGGTAGCAGTTTATACTATATTAATTTTACTGTATGATAACACACGGGCAATAAAAAATCAATACCTGATCAGCCTTACGGACAAAAAACAACTTGCTTTTTCAGTACCCCTTCAAAGCGGACGGCTCTTTTATCGGAAATGCTTTTCTATATTAAATCTGTTTCTAAACTCAAAGGTACTCTCCAGCAGCTTGGAAAAGCGGCCTATCAGAAATCCGTTTATGAAGGCGCATATTACAGTACCAAGCTTTACACCCTCGAAAACTCCGAAGCCGAAGAAGGTGAAGGACATAATGATACCGAGAACAGTACTCATACAGTCGTATGCGGTCTTGACCTTGTTGATGTTACAGCCGGATTTTGCCGAAATCTCCTTGACGATAAGCTCATAGGCCTCGGGCTTACCTTCCGGGTTGATAACTGCCTCTATCAGGTGCAACGGGTCCATGGAAAACAGGAGCATCAAATAGTTAAACTCCAATAATCACACAAAAACTCCTCACCGATTTCTCGATGAGGAGTTCGTTTTTTTATAGTGCTTCTTCAATATCTCGTTTGTCTTTCCCTTTGCGGTTTATGGAGTATCTCCACCGTTGCCCGAAGTCGCAACTACAGCTTCTTTTTCATCAGTCCGTGCTTGTTGCAATAAATATACAATTCTCCCCTGCCCCTGAGCTGCATACGTGTATCTGCATTACCCTCCGGATAAAATTTCACAAACTGTACCCTGTCGGTTGTAAGGTAGGCAATAAAAGAAATATAATGCTCTTTGGTCATACTGTGATTTACGGTTATGAAATGCTCATCCTCTACCTTTTCTATTGTTATACCGTGATTTTCGTCTGCTTCCTCCGCCTCAAGAGGAGGAAGAGCGATTCCGCAGCAGCTGATAACCGCATCACCCATACTGCGCACCGTGTTGCCGCACAAGGGGCATACGTAAAATCTTGAGCGTAAAATATTTGATGAAACATTTCTGTTTATAACCCTTTGCCCCGACATAAGCTCAATTACCGAAACACCCAGAGCATTTGCCAGCGGCTCAATCAAGGATATATCGGGCAGTCCCTTGGCAGTTTCCCATTTTGAAACCGCTTTGTCACTCACCCCGAGCATATCTGCAAGCTGTGTCTGTGTTATACCTTTTTTCTCACGCAAGCCTTTAACGGTTGACCCTGTTATATAAACATCCATACGCTTCACCTCTCTGTGCTTCAATTATAATACACCGATGGCGGTACTGCAACCTACTCTGCGTAGATATAAAAACGGCCACCGATTTCTCGCGGGGGGTGTTCCGTGTCATTCAGCTTTTTTCTTTTTTTATTTTTGCAGCAAGTCTGTCAAAGCCTTTTTCTGCTGTCGGGTAAAGATATCTGACAATCACCACTGCAATAAGTGCAGATATCGCACCGGAGATTACTCCGCCTATGACATCTGAGCAATAATGCACCTGAACATAAATCCGTGAAAATCCCATTACAGCCGCAAAAATTGTTGTCGGTATACCGAGCTTTCTGTTGTGCCATAAAAGTGCAAAGGCCGCCGCAAAGGCTGACGCAGTATGTCCCGAAGGGAAGGAATAGCTTGTAGGCCTGCTTATAAGCTCAGGATAAATATATTCATTACCCCAGACTACATATCTCTCCGGGTCAGCTTCAAACAGATTGAAGGGTCTGGGTCTTGCAAAAAGCTCCTTGAGAAGCAAATCGTTGCAAAGAAGCATCACAAGAAGAGCCACAATAACAGCAAAGCCTGCCTTGCGGTACTTTTTTGTAAACAGAAGCGTCAAGCCCAGAACAATGAAAATGATACCTGCATTTCCCAAGGTGGTTATACCAACCATAACAGCATCAAGAAAATCATTGTGTATACCCTGAATCCACCGAAAAACGCTGAGGTCAAAATCTAAGAATGAATCGAACATCGACTGCATTTTATCACTCCCTTATATAATTGTAAATTTAATGATATCAGATTTTTTTCACCGTTGTCAAGAAAAATCGTTTCATGAGGCGGTATTGTTTTTTTGTCTGCACATAAAAATCCCTATCGGGAAAGACAGGGATTCGTTTCTATAAATCATAAAATGTTATCTGTACCGTACTTTACCACGAGTACATAACCTCGGGGGCTTCGAAAATTTCCTCAAGCTTATTGATAAAAGGCGTAAGCTCGTAAAAGCCGCCTATTTTATGGTCAAAATTCAGGCCCATGGATAAAATCTTTTTTGTACCAAGACGCACTACACCTTTTTCATCCTCGTAAACGTACTTTTCATCTCTTATTCTGCCCACGGTGAAAAGAAAAACCTGAGGGTACATCATAGGAGCGGCTGTAACCGTGATGCGTGGATTATCACAAATAGCACCCCAGTTAGTAAAGCAGACTGAGCCTTCCTTGAACTCCTCCATTTTGACACTGCTTTCGGGCTGTAACGGCTTTTTACCCGTAATTTTGAGAAAATCGGACTTAAGTGTCTGTGAAAGGTGCAACACCTTACCCTTACCGAAGGAGCCGCAGATAGCCTGAGCAAGAGGAGAAACTATCTTACCACGGGATAAATCTCCGATAATTCTCTGCCTTGAAACCTCAAACATAACCTCGTCAACCTCTGACTTTTCAAGTCTTTCACGGGCATCCTCGGCCATTTCTGCGATTTCCTTAAGGCTTTTCTCTTCAAGATTATCAAGCTTCATCTGAAAGGTAGTACCATCCTCCTGACAGATAGCCATAGAAACGTCAATATGCTTTTTTACTATGAGTCTGCCTGCAGTTGCGGTATGGCTGTAGGGATAATGTGCATTGAGTCTCGGAGCCGCCTTGAGTCCCTCGACCATAACTCTGAGCATAACGGTATTAACTGTAAGTCTGTAGCCGCACTCTTTTTTCATTCTTTCGTAGACCTTGAAAAATTCTGTTACATCAGCATCATACACGCATGAAACTGTAGGTGAGTTTCTCTGTCCGTTGACGAAAACATTGCTGAGCATCTTGTCGCCGAGGGTCATATATTCCGTTTTATCGTCCTTACCCTCGGTAATCCTTGCCGCTTTCATATATTCTTTAAAATTCATAACATTCAAACCTTTTCGTAGCTTTTTTACTATTCTACATCATCCGGCGGAATTTGTAAAGCATAAAATCCCCGCCGAGAAACCGGTGGGGATAAATTCATTTATATATGAATTATTTATTTGCAATAGCTGCCTGTGTCGCAATTCTGCTTGGTTGGCAGTTTACCGCCAACCACAGAAACAGAACTGTTTTTTCTTCTTTTACCCTCGGTTTTCATGTGCAGAGGGTCATTGGGGTCACCGTCAAAGCGGAGATACCAATCGAAGCCGTCTTGCCTTACTACAATCTTCACTACAAAGGCTTCAATCACACTTTCGGGGATGTCTTTTTCATCCACATTTGTGTACTGCTCGAGAGCATATTGAAGCACCGTCAGCTTGTCCTTGTAATCTGTAATTACAGGTTCTTTGTTAAGCTTCAGCTGAAGCTCTTCTATCTCGGCAGACAGCTTTGCAATCTCTTCCTTCACCTCGGCAGTTTTCTTTGTGTAAGAATCTTTATCAATTTCACCCTCTGCCCTCATATCAATGAAATTACTGAGCTTCGTACTGTGCCTTTCAACCTCTCTGCACTTTTTCTCAATGATAGCCTCATAATCCACATCATCCTCTTTGTCGTCAATGTGAGCCTCGAGCATTGAGTTGGCAAGAGCCAGCACCTTATCCTTTTCAGAAAGATAATTGCGGAAAATATAATTTGCCATCATCTGCAGCTTCCACTCGGGAATCATAGGCACACGGCAGATACCTTCAAGGGGTAAGCCTTTTTTCTTTCGGCTCTCGTATGACCCGGTACGCACCGAGTCATAGCACTGATAGCCGATAATGGATTTATCTCCCTCTTTTCTCCAGAGCTTTGTATTGAATCTGTGACCGCACTCGCAAATAAGGAGCTTGCCCCATACTGTGGTTCTCGGTCTTTTGCCTGTTGTGGTTCTTCTGCCTGTGTTAAGATTTTTCATCTGAGCTGTTTTACTTGCCATAATTAATTGCACCCTTTCAAAGTCTTCTTCAGATATAATCGGCTCGTGTCTCCCTTTTACCTGTATTAACTCAACCTCACCGTAATTCTTGATTTTCTTTTGAGTGAGATAGTCGGGAGTATACTCCTTGTGATAGGTTATGATACCGCAGTAGAATGTGTTTTTCAGCACATGGCCTATTACGGTTTCGTACCATCTTGTTTTACCCATAGCGGTTTTTCTGCCTTGTCGTTCAAGCTCTTCCTTTATCTTGGTAAGTCCGTTGCCCGCAAGATACATATCATAAATAAGCCTGACGGTTTCAGCCTGCTCCGGGTCGATAATGAAATCTACCTTTTTCTTATTATCGGGCAGAAGCTCCTGATGTCTTCTGTAGCCTAAAATGTTTCCGTTGCCGTAGAATGTGCCGTTGTTCATCGAGGTCTGCTGACCGCTTTTTACTCGCACCGAGGTTTTACGGCTTTCATCCTGAGCAAGAGTCGCCATAATGGTGAGGCGAAGCTCTCCGTCACCGTCAAAGGTTTTGATGTTGTCGTTTATGAAGAACACCTCAACGCCCTTTGCTTTCAGATCTCTTGTGTACTGCAAAGTGTCAACGGTATTTCTCGCAAATCGTGACACCTCACGGGTGATAATCATATCAAACTTTTTCTGCTTGGCATCGCGAATCATTTTCATAAACTGCGGTCTTTTCTCGGCAGAGGTACCCGTGATACCCTCGTCAATATATCTGCCGACGAGCTCCCATTCAGGTCTTGCCGCAAGGATTGGCTCATACCAATCCAGCTGATTTTCAAGAGCCGAAATCTGTGCCTCGTGCTCCGTAGAAACTCGGGCATAGATTACAACTCTGCGTTTACCGAAATCAGAATTTATCATGCACATTCCTCCTTTATCTGATTGTGGTTTCCTTTTACAAATTCGGTTTCATCAACAATGTCCGCATATTCGCTTAAGATATTGCGGAACATATACTCGGGAAT
>JAZULG010000159.1:0-2107 GCA_045603005.1 Acutalibacteraceae bacterium | reverse complement strand
AGTCAACGTAGAAGTTTTTGTATCCGCTGAGCTTCTTCGCCGCCTCCTTCCAGCAGGACCAGCCACCGAAATGAGCACCTATAACAATAAGCTCAGGATACTTTTCAAGAACCGGAATCATATTATCGGGATTTGAAAAGTCATATCTACTATCCCCCGTATGGAGATATACAGGCAATTTACCCTGACAGAGAGAATAAATTTTATCGCATTTCTCATCATTGATTCTGAATTTCTGAAAATCCGGATGCATTTTCACACCCTTAAGTCCAAGAGAAATTATCTGCTCAACATCAGCTTCAATATTGTCCGAATCAGGATGAAGAGTACCGAGTCCGGTCATAAGCCCCTCACTCGCAGAAGCTGTTTCAGCAATAAATCTGTTTATAGACTGTACCTGAGCAGGAGTTGTTGCAACGGAAAAGATGATATAGTGCTTCACACCAATCTCTGCTCCGTATTTAATAAGCGTAGATGCCTTGCCATCATAATACATCGGAAGATCATAAAAGCCACCGATGCTTTCAACTGCCTTATCCGCAATTTTATCCGGATACACATGGCAGTGACAGTCAATTATAGGATAATTCATTTTGTCACTCTTTTCAAAGCAAAGTGCTCCGACAAGCGAAGCACTTTAGTTTTAATTTATGCGGTCTCAACAGAATTTGCCTTCTGAAGTCCGTATTTTTCAATAGCCTGCTCACGCATCTTGTATTTAAGAATTTTACCTGCCGCATTCATAGGAAATGCATCAACAAAGTCAATGTATCTCGGAACCTTATGCTTAGCCATATGGTCAAGAACAAACTTTTTCATTTCAGCCTCTGTCATTTCTTCTCCCTCTTTGAGGATGATGCAGGCGGCAATTTCTTCACCGTACTGTTCATCAGGTACGCCTATAACCTGGACGTCACTAACCTTCGGATGTGTATAGATAAACTCTTCGATTTCCTTGGGATAGATATTTTCACCGCCGCGGATAATCATATCCTTAAGTCTGCCGGTAATCTTGTAGTTTCCGTCTTCTGTCTTGCAGGCAAGGTCACCGGTATGAAGCCATCCGTCCTTATCGATTGCAGAGGACGTAGCCTTGGGCATCTTGTAGTAGCCCTTCATAATATTGTAGCCTCTTGCAACAAATTCACCGATCTGACCAACGGGAAGCTCATCGCCCGTTTCGGGATCAACAATCTTACATTCGATTTCCGGAAGAGCACGTCCTACTGTACTTACACGAACCTCGATTGAGTCATCGGTGGAGCTCATTGTACAACCCGGTGAAGCTTCTGTCTGACCGTATACGATGGTGATTTCCTTCATATTCATCTTCTCGACAACATCTTTCATCGTTGCAATCGGACAAGGTGAACCGGCCATAATACCTGTTCTCATATGTGAGAAGTCAGTCTTTTCAAAATCGGGATGCTCAAGCATTGCTATGAACATTGTGGGAACACCGTGGAAAGCGGTAATCTTTTCCTGATTAATACAAGCAAGTGAAGGCTTGGGTGTAAAGTACGGAAGCGGATAAAGTGTTGCACCATGTGTCATTGATGCTGTCATAGCAAGCACCATACCGAAGCAATGAAACATAGGAACCTGAATCATCATACGGTCAGCAGTGGAAAGATCCATTCTGTCGCCGATACATTTACCGTTATTGACAACATTGTAGTGTGTGAGCATAACACCCTTGGGGAAGCCTGTTGTACCAGATGTATACTGCATATTACATACATCGTTGGGGTCAACATTGGCAGCGATACGGTATACCTCTTCAACAGGTACGTTTTCTGCTCTTTCGATAGCCTCCTCCCAGGTAAGACAGCCCTTCTTTCTGAAGCCGACAGTAATAACATTTCTCAGGAAGGGAAGTCTTCTGCAATGAAGAGGTGAACCTGCCTTTGTATTCTCAAGCTCAGGACAAAGTTCACTTATGATATCTGAATAGTGGGAATCACGATACTGCTCAATAAGAATAAGAGTGTGGGTATCCGACTGCTTGAGAAGGTACTCGATTTCGTGAATCTTATAGGCAGTGTTTACCGTTACAAGTACGGCACCGATTTTAGTTGCCGCCCAGAATGCGATATACCACTGAGGG
>JAZULG010000158.1:0-15852 GCA_045603005.1 Acutalibacteraceae bacterium | reverse complement strand
GGGATTGATGCCGAGAAACAGAAGGTAGGTTGCAAGGCAGGTGTTGAAAAGAGTATAAATCATATTCTGACCTGAGAAGTATGAATAATAGCTCATTCTTTCAACCGGCTTTGTTGTCCAGCCGGGACGGGTGGCAAAAGCCTTTGATATAACGTTCATATGTTTTCTCCTTATTTATATCGTCTATACTTTTCCGCAGTAAGCGGATCAATTAAAAGATAAGCCATGATTTGTAATCGGTGTCAGGCTCTCTTCTGAGAAGAGACCAGTTTTTCCAATTGTGTGTCTGCTCGTCAGAAAAAAGAAATATGTGCGGTTTGCCCATGTAATTCAGCCAATAGGAATCGAAGGGGGTGTAGCCGGGATAACCCCAGGCGTTTATTTTAAAGCTTGATCTGCCGTTACCTGAATAGTGCAAATCACCGGGGAGAAGGTAAAAGCCGATAAACTCTTCGTTTTCGAATATCGCATTTTGTTCCTTCATATTAAAATAACCGCAATATGTACCGCGTGCATCTTCGCCACTGTCGGAGTCAGCTAAAAAGTCTTGTTCACCATAAATGCGAAGTACCCATTCTGAGCTTTGCTGATTGAATTTATCAAGCTCCTGCTGAGTATATTCCTTTTCGGCCAAGTACTTTGTTTCTCCGCTCGGCAGTTCAATTTCAATATGTATCTGCCGGCAGCTTTCGTCAGGTGCGTTTAAAAAAACTCCATGCTTCATAGTGTATGATTCTCCTTTTTATTAAATAATTTGCTGCAAATGATATTACGTATTATTTTTTCTCCGCTTTCGTCATCAATACTACACATTCTATATGTGCAGTATGCGGGAACATATCCACGGGCTGAATTTTTCTGACTTTGTATCCGTTTTTGCAAAGGAAGGTAAGGTCTCTTGCCTGAGTTTCAATATTGCAGGAAATATATACCACCTTTTCGGGTGAGAGGGTTACAACACTCCTTAGGAAGTTGAGGTCACTGCCTGCTCTGGGCGGGTCCATAAGCACAACATCGACCTTTTCTTTTTCCTCAGCCATTGCGACCATAAATTTACCTGCATCAGCACAGAAGAAGCGGATATTCTCCGCCTTGTTGAGTCTTGCGTTGAATTTCGCATCTCTTACCGCATCGCTGTTTAATTCAACACCCACAACCTGCTTTGCCTTGTCAGATGCAACTATACCGATTGTACCCGTGCCGCAGTAGGCATCGAGTACTGTTTCCTTGCCCGTAAGATTTGCGAACTCTATTGCCGTACCGTAAAGCTTTTCGGTCTGCAGGGGATTTATCTGATAGAAGGACTTAGCCGAAATACGGAATCTCTTGCCGCAGAGGATATCCTCAATATAGCCGTTTCCGTAAAGTATTTCTTCTCTGTCGCCGAGTACGAGACTTGTCTTGCCGCCGTTGATATTCCATATAACGGTGGTGATTTCTCTGTGCTTTTTAAGAAGCTCCTTAAGAAATTCCTTCTTTGCGGGGAAAAGGTGGTGTCCCGTAACGAGTACGACCATAGTTTCGCCCGTTGCAAAGCTTCTCTTTACCAGCACATGACGAAGAAAGCCCTTCCCCGTATCCTCGTTGTAGGCGGTGAGCTTGTATCGGGGGAGCATATGTCTTATGTCAACGATGATTTTATCGGCGGTTTTATCCTCGAGCATACACTCGTCAACGAGTACGATGTTATGGCTTGAGGATTGATACACTCCTGAGACTATCATACCGCCTCTTGTGGTGCCGAAGGCCGCCTGAACCTTGTTGCGGTAATGTACGGGATTTTCCATACCGATGATTTCCTCTACGTGACCGAAGCGGCCGAGTGTACGGATAGCCTTTGCCTGCTTGAAGGAAAGCTGTTCGGGATAGGTCATATTCTGAAGCTGACATCCGCCACACTTTTTATAAAGAGGACAAGCGTTACCCTTGCCCGCCTTTTTAGGTGCAGAGTTTTGCTTTTTCGGTGGAGGTGAGCTTCTTTTTTCTGCTCTTTTTTCCATTACAGCTTAACTCCGGAATATTTTTTAACCATACGCCTGATGGTAAATCTTAATGAAACGAGAAAAGATACTGCAAAGAACATTGCTAAGGGTTCGCCTGATTTTTTCATATTTATCGTCCTTTCGTTACTTGCTTTGCTCACGCAAAGCATATCGAGTTTACATATCGAACGCCGTAGGCGTATATCGAATGCCGAAGGCATATATCGATGCGGCACTGCCTGAAGCTTTTCCCTAAGGCAGGTCGCAATCTTCAGCGTGAAGATTTTTGGGATCATTCTTTTTTGCTGTTGTGATTGAATTTATCAGTTTTCTGCGGATAGAGCCGCTGAGATGCTTTAATTGTGCGAAGGTTTTAACATCGATTGCGTTTTTTCTGTAAAGAAGTTCAAGCCAATAATCAGTTTCAGAACTTTCCTTGAGAGCAATTTCAAATTTATTGATAAAATCAGCTCTGCTTTGTGCATATTTTGCTTCATGAATGTTAGCTCCTATTGAGGATGAGGAACGTATAATCTGGTTTTTGTAAACGCCACAGCCTTTTATTTCGTCACACATATCAGAAATCTTTATGGCAAAGTCAATAGTTGCGGCTCGTAGTCTATTTTTATCGTCTGCCATTTTCGGACCTCTTTTCTCTGTGCAAATACGGGAAAAATGATGCGGATTCGGAAGCTGAATATTTTCGATATGTTGTGCTTCGCACAACTAGATATATTTGCTTTGCAAATTCGATATACAAAAACAGGGACTGTTTTTGTTCGATATTCCTTCACTGTGCTTCGGTGAGCTTTTACTCTATAATCATGCTGAAGCCGTAACTGTACTCCTCACCTGCAAAATTCTTATACTCATCACAGGTGTGTGCGCCCCAACTGTCATAGCCGCCCACACCCATCTGTCTTGCGATCGCTCTCACATAAAGAGTGTCGCTTTCCGGCAGCTCGTGGATGTGACCTGCATTTTCAAGTGTTTCGGCACTCCAGGGGCAGGCGTTGAATTCCATTTCCCTATCTGCTTCAAAGATGATTTTGCCGTTTCCTGAAAGCTTGGCATAGCGCACCTTTGTTCTTTCGCCGTGTTCCTGAGGCTTCTGATAGTTTACAAAGAGTGAGTCAACTGTAGTTTTGTAAAGTCCAAGGTCTGTGCTTACCGCTCTGTCAATATAGTTTTCGTGGGGGCCCTTGCCGAGATATTCGAGGTAAGGATAATCCGTTCTTTCAAGAGGGAATACAAGTGAAATCTCGGGAATTTCCGGAAGGCTCTCTTCTGCCTTAAAGCGGTAGTCTATATGAATACCCTTTGAGGTGACGGTGTATTCCATTCTGCCCTTTGATGTGGGGATGGTAGGTACGGAGAAGTCAACTGCGAGACGTACTTCCTTGCCGTCACACTTTATACTCTGCATATCAATGCCCTTACCTGTGTACTGACCTGCTTTTTTCCATACAGCACAACGTACCTCTTGCCTGTTACCTCTGTCGTTATCTGTAAGAGCACGCCAGAAATTGAGCATCATTGCGCCCTTAAGAAGCTCCTTGCCGCCTTTTCTGATTGAATAAAGCTCACCGTTACGTCTTGAGAAGGCAACCTCAAGGTCACCGCCTGCCGCAATAACAGAGCCGTAGTTGATTTTAAGGTTCATTTCATCGCCGCGAAGGTCGGTTTTGGAAAGCTTGAATTCGTTTATGATAAACTGTTCTCTTGCAACGGTATGACCTGCCTTTGCCCATTTTGAGCTTTCTCTTGTTTCAAAGATAATGTTGAGATACCACTCGGTTTTGGGTGTTTCGGAAAGCTCGAGTTGAATTTTCTTTGTTTCGCCGGGTCCAAGGTCAACAATCATATCACCGCTGCCGATAACCTTGTTTCTGCTCACCTGCTGGAAGTGAAGGTTAAAGCTGTTGAGGTCGGTGAAAAGGAAATCGTTGGTGATTTCAAGAGTACCCTTTGAAGCGTTTACAGCCTTGATGCGTATATTCTGATAAAGACGCTTCATTTCTTTTATGCCGGGAGTAAGCTCTCTGTCTGCAAAAACAAGACCGTTTGCGCAGAAGGTGCCGTCGTGGGTAATTTCACCGCTGTCTCCGCCGTAGCCGATGAATGAAGTGCCGTCCTCTTTAGTGATGCGTACGCCTTGGTCAACGAAATCCCATACAAAGACGCCGAAGAAGCCCTTGTATTTATCCATAAGGTCGAGATATTTGCCGTTTGCACCGCAGGAATTGCCCATAGCGTGTGAAAATTCGCAAAGCATCCAGGGCTTGTCCGTATATTTTTGCATATCTCTTTCGAGATTCCAAGGAGAGGGATACATCTGGGAATAAACGTCGGTTACGTCACTGTACTCGGGAGCCTCACCTGACTTGTTCCATATTGATTCGTAATGTACGGGACGGGAGGGATCAGTTTCGTGAAGATATTTATACATCTTGCGGAAGTTTTCACCTGCACTGCACTCGTTGCCGAGAGACCATATAATTACCGAGGGATGGTTTTTATCTCTCTGATAAAGAGATTCGATTCTGTCCATGCAGGAGGGGGTCCACAGCTCCATACCGTCGGGCATAAGAGGAGTGATGTCACCCATAAAGCGTGTACCGTGGCTTTCGAGATTGTTTTCGTCAATCACATAAAGACCGTATTCGTCGCAAAGGTCATACCAGTCGGGATGATTGGGATAATGTGAAGTACGAACGGCATTGATGTTATGCTGCTTCATAATCTCAATATCCTTTATCATCAGCTCGCGGGAAACTGCTCTGCCTGTATCACAGGAGAACTCGTGACGGTTTGTGCCCTTGAGAAGAAGCCTCTTGCCGTTATAGTAAAGAACGCTGTCCTTGATTTCGATATGTCTGAAGCCCTGCTTACAGCTGACAAATTCAGTGTTTCTGCCGTATCTGTCCCTGAGAGTGATAACAACGGTATAAAGATAGGGGCTTTCTGCGCTCCAGAGATTGATAAAGGGAAGCATGGTTTTAAGCTGTACCGCCTCTGCACCGTCAGTGGAAACACTGTCGGTTGCAACCACATCGCCCTTCATATCGTAAACGGTGAGCTCTGTTTCGGCATAATCCTCACTGCTTCCCAAAAGCACATCTGCAGTAAGAGTACCCCATTTATAGCTGTTGGTGTCAGGCTCGGCCTTTACGGTGAAGTCCTTTATATACTGCTTTTCAGTTGTGTAAATATATACGGGCCTGTAAATGCCTGAGAGACGGAAGAAGTCCTGGTCCTCAAGCCATGAAGCAGTGCACCAGCGGTAAACCTCAACGGCAAGGGTATTTTCTCCCTCGCGCACATAATCGGTGATATCAAACTCACTGTGTCTGAAGGTGCCTTCACTGTAGGCGATTCGCTGACCGTTGATATAGAGATAGTAAGCGGCTTCCACGCCCTCGAAGGCAATAACAACACGCTTTGATGCCTTTTCCTTTGAGAGGGAGAAGCTTCTTATGTAGCAGCCTACTGGATTATAGTCGGTGGGCGCCTCAGGAGGTACGGGCTCCTGAATTTTCTCCCAGGGGTACTGTACGTTTGAGTATATGGGATAGTCGTAGCCCTGCATCTGCCATGATGAGGGTACGGGAATATTATCCCATTCAGTACTGTCGAAGTCCTCTTTGAAGAAGCCCTCCTCAATGTCTCTGTAGGAGTTATACATACGGAATTTCCACTCTCCGCAAAGATCAAGATATCTTTCGCTGAGAGTACGCTCACACTTTTTTGCTGTGTCGAGAGAGTCACAGGGAATAAAGGTCGCCTTTGAGTCAAGGCGGTTTATGCCCGTTATTTCCGCTTTATTCTGCCATTCGTCAAAGCCGTGAATGTTTGTTTTCATAGGGTACCTCCCGTAAGGTTTTTATTTGATGTTAATTTTATTCTCGATAAAGTAGCTTGTTGCAAAGAGAAGGATTACTGCCGCAACAGCTTCGATGATATACACGTTTACGTCATAGCTGTTTACGATAATTGTGTCAAGCTCCCAAAATTCCTTAAAGGTGAAAAATATCTTTCCCTCGCCTATAATAAGTCTGAGAGGAGCAAATTTCATTGTAAGGTCGGAAAGTGTATCGGTTATAAAGTGAACTGCAAGGAAAACAAGAACGCCGAAAAGCTTGGGATGCTTGCTGAGAATTCTTGTGTTTGCCATTGTAACCGAGAAGTAAACGTAGCCTACATAGGAAAGGATGGAGATAAGAGAGGTTATAACAAAAATCAGAACGAGGGCTATTATTGAGCCTGTTGAGGGAAGAATTTCCGATATGCTCTGCACAACCTCGTCGGTCATATTGTCAGCGTCAAGCTGTTTTTTGATATGGATAAAGATAAAGGTGAAGGGAAGGAAGACGGCTATATAGCTTACGATTATCCAGAAGAAGGAGATAATAACCTTTGAGGAAAGAAGCTGACTGCCCTTGACGGGGAGAGTCATCGTAAGATAGCCCTGCCTTGAGAAGACTGTTTCGTAAAAATTTTTAATAACTGAAACAAGAGAAATGATTATTACCGTTAAAGCAACGATTACAAGCGGGATCATTGCCATACTCATAAGGCTTTCGGCGTCGATAATGAGGGATACCCCCATAATAACCGTTGCGATAACGCTTGCGATTATAATAGAGAAATGATACCTTGCGGTGTGTCTTAATTCGTGCTTGAGAAGCTTACCAAACATAGGGGAACACCTCCATAAATACCTGCTGAACAGTTTTTCCGTGCTTTCTCAGCTCGTCTACGTGGGCATTTACAACGAGCTGACCGTTGCTTATCATAAGCACACGGTTGAAGATTTTTTCAACATCGTTGATGAGATGTGTGGAAATAAGCACAGTGGAATTTTTAGCATAGTTTTTCATTATCATATCAAGAACTGCCGCTCTTGATGAAGGGTCCAGACCGCCGAGAGGCTCATCGAGGATGTAAAGCTTTGCTCTTCTGCAAAGGACAAGAATAAGGCAGAGCTTTTCCTGCTGTCCCTTGGACATGGTTTTGATTTTCTGCTTCGGGTCAAGGTTGAAGCTCTTTATCATTGAAAGAGCCTTTTCCTTGTCGAAATCCTTGTAGAAATCGGCAAAGTAGCCTATCGCATCGGTGGGCTTCATCCAGCCGGGAAGGTAGGAGGAATCGGGAAGGAAGGCAACGATTTCCTTGGTTTCAACACCGATGGGGTCGTTGTTTATTTTTACCGTACCCTCATAATCCTTGATAAGACCTGCAAGAATTTTAAGCAGTGTGGTCTTACCGCAGCCGTTGGGTCCAAGGAGACCTACAACGGAGCCCTCAGGTATTTTAAGATTGATATTGTCAAGCACAAGATTGCTTCCGTAGGATTTTTTAAGTGATGCTATGGTGATTGAATCAGCCATAATTAATACTTCCTTTCTGTCAGAAATTCTTGGTTCTGTTAAAAGCGAGAAGGCAGGAGCAAAGGCTCCATATCAGCTGAAGGCAGATAATCGTCAGGGGGCTGAAGAATATCGGCATATTGAAGAAAACTGCAGGGATAAGAAGCAGCAGAGCGACAATCTGACCTGCGAGATGAAGATTGAAAAGGAATCTGTCGCAGATATAAAGCTTGTAGGCATTGACCACAAGGCTGAGAAGGCCGCTTCCCGTTTTTGAGCAGACAAGACCGCCGCTGAGGGTGGAGCCTCTGCCGTTTCTGTAGCCGTTTATTATTGCCTCGCCCTTTCCCGAGAGTACTCTTACTGCGGCACTTTCGAGGCTGAGTCTCTTTGCGATTTCCTTATTATCGAGGAAGGGCTCTCTGCTTGTGAGAATGAGCACGAGACCCGTTTTATTGAATTCGCCCGTAAGATTTTTAACCGAGGAAAGCGCCTTGTAATTCACAAGGAAGGAGGCGGTGAGTCTGCCGCTTACAACCAGATACATTACGAAGCGGTTGCCTGCGTAGTGCTTTTCCTCTCTTTCGTCGGGGACGGGAATACTGTGCTGAATGAGCATCTCACGGCTTCCGACGAGTATTCTCTTATTGCCTATCCATGCGGAGAAGCCGAGCCTATCCTCATACTGTATATTATCGGCAAGGGGGGGCTCTGAGCCGATCTGACTTACGAAGGCTTTAAAGCTTCGTCCTGCAAGGCAGCCTGAGTTTATGAGCACTGCTGCGGCATAAAGGGCGGCAGTGTTACGGTCGGTGAATACGCCGGGGGCGAGACGAAAGGAGGATACCTCTGCGGTGAAAATATCGGAAATATCCATAGCGGTGCCGTGTGCCTTGCCCACAAGACGGATTGCCTCATTGCTTGTTGCGGCGGCACCGTCCTTGTTGAGCCTGCGGTTTACTGCATAACTGAGAAGAGTACACGCGGCATCAACCGTGACGGGACTGCAGAAGCAGACCGCACTGAGAAGTACCGTTACAAGTGAAACGGCGCTGCCCTTTATGAAGTAAGCGGCAACAGCGAGAATGAGTCCGAGTACCGCTGCGGCGATGGACGAATAGGTATAGAATCTGCTCTGACCGTGACGGGCGTCTATGCCCTCGGTGAGGCTGTCGCTTATTTCAACATCGGTTGAATAAAGCACGTTGGGGTCGCCCTTGTCGGTTATACCCTTGGCAACTGCCGATGCATCCTGCTTTTTTTCGATAGGCTGAACACTGCAGAGCTTTTTGCTTTTCATAACCGTTGAAAGAGAGCCTAAGGCAGTCCGTGCACCGAAAAAGTCGGAAAGACAGTTTACGCAGGCGGCAAAAGCGGCAAAGCAGGTGTAATTTGCTTCTCCCGCCGTACCGAGTACCATAAGAGCGATGTCGTAGATAAGAATAAACAGCGTTATTATAACGAGGGTACTGTTACTGTCGGGGGAAAGCTTTATCAGGCTTTTTGCACCGCGGATATAGGAGGGAAGAAAGACTGCGGTGAGAATCAGGAGCATAATGATATTCACCGCGCCGTAAATTCTTGCACCGCCCGAGAATAAAAAGCTGAGCGCTCCGCCCTCGGTATAAAATGCGGGAAGAAGCGAAACAACGAGGCTGAGAATAAAGAAAACGCCGCAGAAAATAAGCCTGAGCTTACGGGTGTTATTCTGCTTTATAAGCTCCTGCTTCAGAGTCTTTCCTGCAAGGAGTGCCTTGCGGTCTCTGTCCTGCTTTTCCTTTCTGCTTACGCTTTCCATTGCGGCTGTGTAGGCGGCGCTTGAGCTGTCCTTTGTCACTGCCTTGTCTACTGCCTCGAAAATGTCCTCGCCCTTTTTCAGACCGAGAACATCGATTACATTGGTCTTTTCCTCCTCGGCAGGAGCAACGTCAAGAATGTGTCTGTCTGACTGCTTACTTTTGACAAGCACACGGACATTCTTTTTTATATTTTTGCTTTCGCCTGAGGCTCTCTTAAAGGAGGTGCCGAGGCTTATGTTACGTGTTTTTTCCTCCTCGGAGGGCTTTCTTACTGCCTTGCCCTTTGACGGCTTTTCCTTCTGTGAGGGAATGCCCGTGAGATTTTCAAAAAAGGCATCAATATCAAAGCTTGGCTTTTCATATAAGCTTTCACCTGACACATTGCTCTTCGCCGATGCGTCTGAGGCGCTCTTTTTCGGTGAATAGGTCTTAACCTCATCACCGTCACTGAAGGCCTCTCTGAATTCATCTATATCTTTATCGGAAATCTCAGCTTTCCGTTTGTTTACTGATCCTTTCAGGAAAGCGGGGTCTTTAAAGGGGGATATGCCATTATTTTTATCAGACATATTTCTTTTTCCTTTCCTTTTGATTTAACTGCGTATAACGGCAAGCCGTTATTATGAAATGTCTTGCATCATAAATTTGTCGGTGTCATTGAATTCCCGCAGGGAATTTTCCTGACTGCTTTTATTTCGCCTTTATTCCGAGACGCTGTCTTGCCACCTCATACATAAGAATGCCCGAAGCGACGGAGGCGTTAAGAGAGGTGATTTTTCCTCTCATGGGGAGACTTACAACAAAGTCGCTTTTTTCCTTGATGAGTCTGCTTACACCGTTGCCCTCGGAGCCCACTATAAGAGCTACGGGACCTGAAAAATCGGTTTCGCACCAGTTCTGACCGTCCATATCGGCGGTATATATCCATAAGCCTCTCTTTTTGAGGTCGTCGATTGTTGAAGCAAGGTTGCCCACTCTTGCAACGGGCACATACTCTATT
The DNA here is from genome assembly GCA_045603005.1 of Acutalibacteraceae bacterium. Taxonomy (GTDB): domain Bacteria; phylum Bacillota; class Clostridia; order Oscillospirales; family Acutalibacteraceae; genus UBA6857. Next base: position 5,702 of record JAZULG010000158.1, on the reverse strand, counting down.
GCGCCTGCACTTGTTTTGCCCACTGCATAGGAAAGAGAAGCGTTTCTTCTCTTGGGTATGATAACACCGTGTACGCCCGTAGTTTCTGCAGTACGGATAATTGCGCCTAAGTTATGGGGGTCCTCGATTTCATCGCAGATGATGATGAAGGGATCCTCGCCTCTTTCCTCAGCGAGAGCGAAAATATCTTCAAGCTCGGCGTACTTGTGAGCGGCGGCGTAAGCGGCAACGCCTTGATGGTTGCCCTGACCGCACATAAAGTCAAGCTTCTTTTTGTCAACCTCCTTGACTACGATGCCCTTATCCTTGCATTCGGCGATGATTCTTCCTATTGAGCCGTTACGTTCACCCCTTGCAACGAGCAGGGTATCAATGAGTCTTTCACTGCGAAGTGCTTCGGAAACGGCGTTTCTTCCGATGATGAGGTCTGGTCTTTCCTCGCCGGATGCGGTCTCTCTTTCCTCACGGCCTCTTGGGGTACTGTTTTCTTTATAGTCATTACCTTTTTTACGGTCAAATTTTCTGTCCATATCTATGTCCTCCGTTTTGGGGATAATTTATATTATAATCGATTAATTATATCACGGCACAATGGGATGATATTTCTTTAAGAGAAAAATAACTGCTGCTTAAACAGATGTAATAAAAATTTTATACTTTATAGTATATAAAAAGCTTAAAAAGGTTTGATTATTTCACTGTTTGCTGATATAATACGGGCAGAGAAATAACAAACAGGAGCAGAGAGATGATTTTTAAGAAAAATAAGGAGCCTATGGGTACCTTCGAGTATATGATTGTGGGTCTCGGAAATCCCGGCAGACAGTATGAGGAAACACGCCACAACGTAGGCTTTATCACTATGGATATGCTGTCGGAAAAATATGGCATAAAGGTAAACAAGCTCAAGTTTAAATCGCTTATGGGCGACGGCAGGATTGAGGGCAGAAGATGCCTTCTCTTAAAGCCGCAGACCCTTATGAATCTGAGCGGTGAGGCGGTACGTGATGCGGCTCAGTTTTATAAAATACCGCCGGAAAACATCATCGTTATATTTGACGATATCAGCCTTGAGCCGGGCAAGCTCAGAATAAGACGTAAGGGCTCTCACGGCGGACACAACGGTATGAAAAACATAATCTATCATCTGAATAATGATAATATTCCCCGTATCAAAATGGGAGTAGGCGCAAAGCCGAATCCGGAATATGACCTTGCAGACTGGGTTCTTTCACGCTTTACAAAAAAGGAAGCGGATGAAATAAAAAAGGCAGCCGAAAACGCAATCGGCGCCGTTGGACTTATGGTAAAAGGCGAAATTGACAAGGCTATGAGTGACTATAACTCATAAGAAAAAATAAAGACGGATACTGTTGACAAAAGTATCCGTCTTATTTCATTATGTGCTTTTTCCGAGAATATCCTGAAGCTTATTCAGGGTTTCCTCACGGTCAAAGGTTTCGAAATGAAGGTCAAGGATGTCGCCTTCGCTCAGCCCCGTATGAGAATGGTGGTGTGTAGAAGGCTTTTTGTGTACCGAAATAACGGTGCAGCGGGGCGGCCAGAGGATATCTCTTATCTCTTTACCTGCGGCAAAGCTGTTTTCACCTACCGTAAGAGAAATGTCAACGGTCTCTGATTTTTTCCCTTTGTTGGCTTTTTTCAGCTTGCCCTCAATAACTATATCGGTGAAATCGTATGCGCGCAGAGTTTCAACAGTAATGTTGGCTATTGCAACCGAGAGACAGACGAAAATTGCGTTGTCGGCTGCACCCAGCGCCTCAAAGGAAAAGGCGACTGCCATAATAGGAGTACGGGAGGAAGCGGCAAGAAAGGCACACATACCCATAAGAACGGTAAAGGTGTAGTGCTGAGAATCCATAATTCCCGCCACGGTCATAAGCTTACCGCAAGCGCCGCCGAGCATTGCTCCGAAGCACAGTGTCGGCACAAAAAGACCGCCGGTAATACCGATATTATTTGCCGTAATAAGAAGAATTGCTCTGATGCAGAAATACAGACCTATCAGCTTCCACGGAACATCGCCTACAAGCAGCCTCTCTGTGAGAAGATCACCTGAGCCAATACACTCCGAGGCGAAAAAGCCTGCAAGTGCAGTTGCGACAAAAACAGCAACGGTCTTCACCGCCAAGGGAAGTGAGCCGAGCTTTGCTTCTGCAAAACGGTTTATTCTGTTGTAAATATCCGCAAAGCCTGCCGATAATAAGCCGCATATAAGACCGATGATTACAGGTATCCATAAAAGATAAAGGGGCATCTGCTCAAAATCGGGAGTATGAAAAAGAGTGGGACTCAGCCCTGCATAAGGACACAGAAAGCGGATAACTGCAGTGCTTGTTACCGCACTTATTGCCGAGACCATAAACAGCATAGGTGTAAAGCGGCGGTGGGCCTCCTCATAGGCGAAGAAAATACCTGTCAGAGGTGCGCCGGTTGCGGCTGAAAAGCCTGCACAGGCTCCTGCGGTCATTATATATCTGTCCCAGGCGGGATGCTTTTTTGCGAAAATACGGACAGTGCCTCTTCCTACCGCCGTACCCATCTGCACACTCGGGCCCTCAGTACCGAGGGGCACGCCTACAAGATAAGTCACAAGAGCCGAGGGGAAAAGCAGCAGTATGCTTTTTATCCAGTTGAAGGAAAGCTGCCCCCTTAAAAGAGTGATTGCCGTCGGAATTCCGCCTCCTTTGCAGTTAGGTGCAAAGTGGAGAATTACCGCTGAAGCAACACCGAGTATTACAGCACCGACTATCAGTAAGGGGAGAAGGGTCGGTCTTTCTCTTACGAGAGAATATATCTCCTGCGAAAAGGGGACAACCTTTGACACCGCAAGCTTGAAAATAAAAATCAGGCATCCGGTAAAAACTCCCGTAAGGCTCGAATATACAAGGCAGGGGAGAAGTGTGTTTTTGATATAGGTTATCGTTGATTTGTTCATTTTATCACCGCATTTATTCAAGGCAGGTACGGTGTACCTGCCTTTAGGTTCAGTTCTTTTTAAACTGCTTTTTCATTCTCAGCTCTTTTGAAAGGATAGCTTTTCTGAGTCTGAGAGACAGGGGAGTAACCTCAAGAAGCTCATCGTCCTTGATGAATTCCATACACTGCTCGAGAGAAAGGTTGGTGGGAGGTACGAGACGCAGAGCATCGTCGGAGCCTGAAGCACGTGTATTTGTAAGATGCTTCTGCTTACAGACGTTACACACAACGTCCTCGCTCTTTGCGCATTCACCGACTATCATACCCTCGTATACGGGTACGCCTGCACCGATGAAGAGTCTGCCTCTGTCCTGAGTGTTGAAAAGACCGTAGGCTGAGCTTTCGCCTGTCTCGTGGACAACGATAGAGCCTCTTTCTCTTGTCTGTATGTCACCCTTGTAGGGCTCATAGCCTGCAAAGAGCTGATTCATAATACCGTTACCGTTGGTGTCGGTCATAAACTCACTGCGGTAGCCGATAAGTCCTCTTGCGGGGATTCTGAATTCGAGATGAGTACTGCCGCCGTCACGGGTGCCCATATTTTCGAGCTCGCCCTTTCTTGAGCAGACTTTTTCGATAACTGCACCGGCGTACTGGTCGGGTACTTCAACGATAAGAAGCTCCATAGGCTCAAGTGTAACGCCGTTTTCCTCTTTGAGAATAACCTTGGGGCGTGAAACCTGGAATTCGTAGCCCTGACGTCTCATAGTCTCGATAAGGATTGAAAGGTGTAGTTCACCTCTGCCGCTGACCTTGAAGGAGTCGGTGGTGTCGGTTTCTTCAACGCGCATACTTACGTTGGTTTCAACCTCCTTGAAAAGTCTGTCGCGGATATTTCTTGATGTGACGTACTTGCCTTCTTTACCTGCGAAGGGGCTGTTATTTACGATGAAGTTCATTGAAATAGTAGGCTCGTCGATTTTTACAAAGGGGAGAGCCTCAACGTGCTCAGGGTCGCAGGCAGTGTCACCGATATTGAGCTCGGCAATACCTGAAACGCAGATAAGGTCGCCCATAGTTGCACTCTGTACCTCAACTCTTTTGAGACCTTCAAACTGATAGAGCTTTGAAACACGCACGTTGCGGGTGTCGCCGTTATTATTGCAGAGTACGACCTGCTGACCCTGCTTAACAGAGCCTCTTTCGACTCTGCCGATACCGATTCTGCCTACGTAATCGTCGTAGTCAAGTGAAGAGAAAAGAATCTGTGTGGGTCCGTTGATGTCACCCTTGGGAGGCTCAATATGCTCAACGATAGCATCAAGAAGAGGTCTCATATCGCCCTCACGCACACTGTCGTCAAGGGAGGAATAGCCCTCTCTTGCAGAAGCATAAACAACGGGAAATTCGAGCTGGTCATCGTCAGCACCAAGCTCAATGAAAAGGTCGAGCACCTCGTCGATAACCTCAGCAGGTCTTGCACCGGGGCGGTCGATCTTGTTGACAACAACAAGTACCTTTTTCTTAAGGCCGAGAGCCTTTTTAAGCACGAAGCGGGTCTGGGGCATACAGCCCACGAAGGCGACAACGAGAAGGAGTACGCCGTCAACCATCATAAGTATACGCTCAACCTCTCCGCCGAAGTCAGCGTGACCAGGGGTGTCAACGATGTTTATTTTGATGTCACCGTAATGAATGGCGGTGTTTTTTGAAAGGATTGTGATACCTCTTTCTCTTTCGAGGTCGTTTGAGTCCATAACACGGTCAGCAACCTGCTCGTTAGCTCTGAAGGTACCTGCCTGCTTGAGCATTTCGTCAACCATGGTGGTTTTGCCGTGGTCAACGTGAGCGATAATTGCAACATTTCTGACTTCGTTTCGAATATCCATTATTTCACCTTATTTTTACATAAATTTCAACCTTTTTATTTTACCACGGTTTTTCCGTTTTAGCAAGTTGAAATTGCATAAGCGGAGCGCACAATTTTTGTTGAAAAGTGACAAGATCGACGCCTGCGGCATCTGTCAGGGACTAGGGATCAGGTATGGGGGCTTTCAAGCGCCCGCATAAAAAATAAAAAACAGGACGGTCAACGACCGTCCCCGTAATTATTCTGCATTCTGCACATTCTGAGCTATCAACACCTCGGTATTAACGCCCTCTATCTTCTCATACTTGGGCATAAGCGTGTAGACCGCCATAGCGACCGTTGCGGCTGTTGCGGCAATCTTGCCCACCTTAACGAGTATCTTTACTGTCTTTATAAGCTTCTTGGTTTTTTCCTTCATTTTGATTTTCTCCTTTTAGTCAATTGTTATAACGTAGCCGCATTCCTTGAAATATCTTACAAGATGAGCCTTGTTGTTGTCTTTTGCGAGCCACAGTGTTGAAACCTTGCCTGTTTTGAGTATTTCCTCAAGCAGGGTACGGTTATCGTTGACCCAAGCGCGGTATTCTATATCCGGCATAAAAATAACGTTGCCGCTTCTCTTTTCCATAAATTCACCCCTGACAGCAGCTGATGTCTGCTGACTGTTATTATTGTCAATAATTATTATATTATATTCAGCAATGAAATATCAATAGAAAATCTCAAAAAAGAAAAAATAAAAACCGCAGCTTTTGCTACGGTTAATGTTGTGTCGGCATCGCCTTATCTTCCCGGGCCGCTTCCAGCCAAGTATTGTCAGCACTGATGAGCTTAACTACCGTGTTCGGGATGGGAACGGGTGGACCCTCATCGCTAAAAACACCGACTAACC